>NZ_JBWKYF010000045.1:0-54788 GCF_059423605.1 Variovorax sp. GW460-12-1-14-LB1 | reverse complement strand
AGGGTGGCGTCGGGCAGCGGCGTGGCCATCCGGGGAACGGGGCGTGCGGTGAGAAAAAGAAAAAGAACGGGCGCGCGATCAGGCGACGACCACGGCCGCGCCGTCGCCGCGCTCGGCGATCACGCCGATCTCGTGCACCGATTCACCGGCGGCGCGCAGCGTGGCGGCGCAGGCGGCGGCTTCGGCCGCATCGATCACCACGACCATGCCGATGCCGTTGTTGAAGGTGCGGTTCATCTCGATGTCGTCGATGCCGGCCACCTTCTGCAGCCAGGCGAACAGCTCGGTCTGCGGCCAGCTGCCCTTCTTGAGGTGGGCGGCGGTGCCTTCGGGCAGCACGCGCGGGATGTTCTCGAGCAGGCCGCCACCGGTGATGTGGGCCAGCGCCTTGATCGGGTGCTTGCCCAGCGCTTCGAGCACGGGCTTCACGTACAGGTGGGTGGGTTCCATCACGGCTTCGCGGAAGGGCTTGCCGTCCAGGGTGGCGGGCAGGTCGGCGCCGGCGCGTTCGATCACCTTGCGCACGAGACTGAAACCGTTGGAATGCACGCCGGCCGAGGCCAGGCCCAGCACCACGTCGCCGGGCTTCACGTTCTGGCCCGTGAGGATCTTCGACTTTTCGACCGCGCCGACCGCAAAACCGGCCAGGTCGTACTCGCCGGCCGGGTACATGCCGGGCATTTCGGCGGTTTCGCCGCCGATGAGGGCACAACCGGAGAGTTCGCAGCCGCGGGCGATGCCGCCAACCACGGCCGCGGCCGTGTCCACGTCGAGCTTGCCGCAGGCGAAGTAATCCAGGAAGAACAGGGGCTCGGCGCCCTGCACCAGCACGTCGTTGACGCTCATGGCCACGAGGTCGATGCCGACCGTGTCGTGCATGTTCCATTCGAAGGCCAGCTTGAGCTTGGTGCCCACGCCGTCGGTGCCGCTCACCAGCACCGGCTCCTTGTAGCGCTTGGGCACTTCGAACAGCGCGCCGAAGCCGCCGATGCCGGCCAGCACGCCTTCGCGCATGGTTTTCTTCGCCAGCGGCTTGATGCGGTCGACCAGGGCGTCGCCTGCGTCGATATCGACACCGGCGTCCTTGTAGCTGAGCGGGGTGGGCGTGGAGGAGGTCATGGGCGGGCGGTGTCGAGAAGAAGGAGCGAAAAGGTTCGCGAAGCAGCGAGGAAGGGCGGGCAGGGGAGGCGCCGGCGACCGAGGCGGCCGGGCCGATAGAATTCCTCACGATTTTAAGGGCCCTCCGGGCCCCCTCCATGAACCTTCCCGGGATGAAACAGCTCGCGCTCGATATCGGCATTGCGACGGGCCCCAGCTTCGACGCCTTTTTTGCCGGCCCCAACGAGGCGGCGCTGCGACACCTGCAAGTGTGGGTCGGCGGCGCCGATGGCAGCCCCGCGCTGCACTCGCCGGTGCCGACCTACCTCTGGGGCGACAGCGGCAGTGGCAAGACCCACCTGCTCGAATCCGTGCGTGTCGCACTGGCCGAGCAGGGCGCCAGCGTGGGCTGGCTGCACGCCGGCCTGCTGGAGCCGCCCGAGTTCGACGAGCGCTGGGGCGCCGTCCTGCTCGACGACGTCCACCTCTACACCGCGGTGCAGCAGCACGCGGCCTTCAACTGGTTTGTCAACGCCCAGACCCTGCAGCGCGGCGTGGTCGCCGCCGGCGCCTTGCCGCCGGCCGACCTGCCGCTGCGCGAAGACCTGCGCACCCGCCTCGGCTGGGGCCATGTCTTCCATCTGCAGGTGCTGAGTGAAAGCGAACGCCGCGCGGTGCTGCGCCAGGCGGCCGACGCGCGCGGCGTGATGCTGTCCGACGACGTGCTCGACTTCATGCTGCACCGCTTCAGCCGCGACCTGGGCAGTCTGATGGAGCTGCTGTCGCAGCTGGACGGCTACGCCCTGCAGACCCAACGCGCGATCACCATTCCGCTGATCCGCTCCATGCTCGAAAACGAATAGACAGATAAGAAGAAGCGCCTGCTCCTCCTCAAAAAACAACCAATGATCAAGAAATTCATCGACAAGCTGCTCGGCAAGTCCGCCGGCGGCACGCAGGGCAAGAGCCGCTTCGGCAAGCGCCAGGAGGTGCCGGCAGAGGTTCACAAGATCGATCCCGCCCTGGTCGACGAACGCGCGAAGAACGTGGTCACCACGCTGCAGCAGGCCGGCTACGAGGCCTACGTGGTGGGCGGCGCGGTGCGCGACCTGCTGCTGGGCCTGCGGCCGAAAGATTTCGACGTGGCCACCAATGCCACGCCCGAGCAGGTCAAGTCGCTGTTCCGCCGTGCCTTCATCATCGGCCGGCGCTTTCGCATCGTGCACGTGGTGTACGGCCGCGGCCGCGAACATGAAGTGATCGAGGTCTCGACCTTCCGCGCCTACATGGACAGCGCCGCCGCCGAGCAGGTGGCCGGCAACGAACGCACCAGCAAGGGCGAACTCGCGAGCATGAAGCACGCCGTGGACGCCAGCGGCCGCGTGCTGCGCGACAACGTCTGGGGCCCGCAGGAAGAAGATGCGGCGCGCCGCGACTTCACCGTCAACGCCATGTACTACGACCCGGCCAACCAGGTCGTGGTCGACTATCACAACGGCATCAAGGACGCCCAGAAGCTCACGCTGCGCATGATCGGCGACCCGGTCACGCGCTACCGCGAAGACCCGGTGCGCATCATTCGCGCGATCCGCTTCTCGGCCAAGCTCGCTGCGCTCGGTTTCAAGATGGAAGCCAAGACCGCCGCGCCGCTCATCGAGTCGAGCAAGCTGCTGGCCGACGTGCCGCAAAGCCGCATGTTCGACGAGATGCTCAAGCTGTTGCAGACCGGCCATGCCATCGCGACGGTGGAGCAGCTGCGCAAGCTGGGGCTCGCCACCGGCATCTACCCGTTGCTCGACGTGGTGGTGGAGCGCGCCGACCAGCCTTTCGTGAAGGCCGCCCTGCAAGACACCGACCGCCGCGTCGGCGAAGGCAAGCCCGTGGCGCCCAGCTTCCTGCTGGCCTGCGTGCTGTGGGCCGACGTGCGCGACGGCTGGGCCCAGCGCCAGGAAGGTCGCCACGGCCAGCGCCCGCAGCCGCCGTTCCCGGCGCTGCAGGATGCCATCGACGACGTCTTCAATTCGCGTATCGGCGACGTGTCGGGCCGCGGCAAGCTGGCCGCCGACATGCGCGAGATCTGGATGATGCAGCCGCGCTTCGACAAGCGCACCGGCTCCACGCCCTACAGCCTGGTCGAGCAGGCGCGCTTCCGCGCCGCCTTCGACTTCATGCGCCTGCGTGCCGACGTGGGCGAGGTCGGCGAAGCCATCGCCGAGTGGTGGCAAGAGTTCAGCACCGCCGACGACCTGCGCCGCCAGGACCTGCTCGAGCAGGTGCGCGAAGAACAGAAGGTGCGCCAGCGCGTGCGCCTGCGCGACCCGGCCGCTGCGCCCAAGCCGCGCAGCGAGCAGCCGGCGCGCCAGAAACAGGCCGCGACCGAATCGGACGACGGCGACGGACCCGACATCGAGGCCGACGCCGTGCCGCCGGACGGCGAAGCCGCCGCGCCGCGCAAGCGCAAGCGCCGGCGCAAGCCGCGCCCCGTGGGCGGCGGTAGCGGTGGTGGCGGCAGCGAGGGCGGCGGGAGCGCCGCAGGCGAATGAGCACGCCCGACCGACCGAAGGACGGCAAGAAGAGCGCCCCGGCTGCCAAGGCCGCCAAGGGGGGCAAGGGGGGCAAGGGGGGCAAGCCCGCACCGCGCGCCGCAGGCAAGCCGCCATCGGCAGGCAGCAAGAGCGGCCCGCCCGCACGCCGCGCGCCTTCGCGTCCACGCGGTCCGCGCGAGGACTACCCGACCGTGCAGGCCTTCGTCGCCATCGGCGCCAACCTGGGCGATGCTGAGGCGACCGTGAAGGAGGCCATGGCCGCCATCGGCGCGTTGCAACGCACCCAGGTCACGGCCCGCTCGTCGCTCTACCGCAGCGCGCCGGTCGATGCCGAAGGCCCCGACTTCATCAACGCCGTGGTGGCCGTGCGCACCGGGCTGGACGCGGAGCAACTGCTCATCGCGTTGCAGCGCCTGGAGACGCTGGCCGGCCGCGAGCGGCCCTTTCCCAATGCGCCGCGCACGCTCGACCTCGACCTGCTGATGCACGGCAATTCGGTGATCGAAAGCCCCACGCTGACCCTGCCGCACCCGCGCATGCGCGAGCGCGCCTTCGTGCTCAAGCCGCTGGCCGAGATTGCCCCCGACAAGGTGCCGCGCGCCGCGCTGGCACGCGTGACCGGCCAGGTCATCCAGAAAATCCGCTGACTCTTGGGGCGGCCGGCATGCGGCTGTCCCTGCCCGATCTCGCCGGCGTTGCCGCGTGCGTGCGGCTGGTCGTGGCACTGCAGCTGCCGGCCTGAGCGAGCCGGTCAAGCCGGGGCCGGAAGGTCGGCCCGACCGGTCGTTCCGGTCGCGCCCGTTAAACTCGGGAAGTTTTCACGAAGGCGTCATGAAATTGTGATTGGCGCGTCCCAGGAGTTTTTTCCATGTTCGGCAAGCTGCTGCCCCGAGAGGGCAATTTTTTTGAAATGTTCAACCAGCATGCCGAGCGCATCGTGGAGGCGGCGCGTGCGTTCGAGCAGCTCGTCACCCACTATGCGGACGTGCACCTGCGCGAACAGTACAACCGCGACGTCGACAACGCCGAGCGCGCCGCGGACCGAGTGACGCACGACGTCAACCGCCTGATCCACAAGACCTTCATCACGCCCATCGACCGCGAGCAGATCCACAAGCTCATCAACACGATGGACGACGTGGCCGACCTGATCCAGGATTCGGCTGAGACCATGGCGCTGTACGACGTGCGCCACATGACCGACGAGATCGTGCGCCTCACGGCCCTGAGCGTGAAGTGCTGCGACCGCCTCAAGGACGCCGTGAAGTACCTCGGCAAGATCGCCGACCCGGCCGTGGCCGAGGCCACGCTCAAGACCTGCGAGGAAATCGACCGCCTCGAATCCGACGCCGACCGCGTGATGCGCAGCGCCATGAGCAAGCTGTTCCGCGAAGAGCCGGACGTGCGCGAGGTCATCAAGCTCAAGGCGATCTACGAGCTGCTCGAGACGATCACCGACAAGTGCGAGGACGTGGCCAACGTGATCGAGGGCATCGTCCTCGAGAATTCCTGAGCGGGTAGCAGCCGATGACAACGGTGCAGGTCGCCCTCTGGGTGGTGGTGGTGCTGGTCGCGCTCGCGATCCTGTTCGACTTCATGAACGGCTTCCACGATGCCGCCAATTCGATCGCGACGGTGGTGTCCACCGGCGTGCTCAAGCCGGGGCAGGCCGTGGTGTTCGCGGCTTTCTTCAACCTGATCGCGATCTTCGTCTTTCACCTGAGCGTGGCGGCCACCGTGGGCAAGGGCATCGCCCAGCCCGGGGTGGTCGACGTGCACGTGGTGTTCGGGGCGCTCATCGGCGCCATCAGCTGGAACCTCGTCACCTGGTACTACGGCATCCCGAGCAGCTCGTCGCACGCGCTGATCGGCGGCATCGTGGGCGCCGTGATCGCCAAGACCGGCACCAGCGGCCTCGTGGCTTCCGGCATCTGGAAGACCGTGGCCTTCATCTTCGTGTCGCCGCTGCTGGGCTTCCTGCTGGGCTCGCTGATGATGATCGTGGTGGCCTGGGGCTTCCGGCGTGCCACGCCCTCTCGGGTGGACCGGTGGTTCCGGCGATTGCAGCTGGTCTCGGCCGGCGCCTACAGCCTGGGCCACGGCGGCAACGACGCGCAGAAGACCATCGGCATCATCTGGATGCTGCTGATCGCCACCGGCTACGCCTCGGCCAGCGACGCGGTGCCACCGACCTGGGTCATCGTGAGCTGCTACGCCGCCATTGCGCTGGGCACCATGTTCGGCGGCTGGCGCATCGTGAAGACCATGGGCCAGAAGATCACCAAGCTCAAGCCCGTGGGCGGCTTTTGCGCCGAGACCGGTGGGGCGCTGACCCTGTTCCTGGCCACCGCGTTGGGCATTCCGGTCTCGACCACGCACACCATCACGGGCGCCATCGTCGGCGTCGGTGCCACGCAGCGCGCCAGCGCGGTGCGCTGGGGCGTGGCGGGGAACATCGTCTGGGCCTGGGTCCTGACCATTCCCGCCTCGGCCTTCGTCGCGGCGATGGCTTACTGGTTCAGTTGGCAGATTTTCTGAAGCACTGAAGCGTCGGCGCCTCGTTCGCAGAGGCGCCGCGCTTGGCCGAGCGACTATTGCGAGATTTTTCGGCCTTCTTCGATCTGGTGTTCGAAGTAGTGCTGGAAGCTGTACACGATGCTCGCCATCAGGATCGAACTGCCGAAGAACAAAGACGCCACCACGGCGCCGATCGTGAGCCAGTTGGTCTGGCCCGGTGCAGCGTCGGCCGGTGCGCCGGCGTTGAAGCGGGCATTCCATTTTTCGGGCGTCATCAGGCCGTAGATGATCGCCATCAACGCGCAGCCCGCGATCGTGAAGCCGAGCAGCGGGATCAGCGCCCAGCTCACGCCGTCGTCCACGCCGTACATGCGCAGGCGCTCGATGCCGTAGATGCCCAGCGCGGTGGGAATAGGCAGCAGCCAGCCGAGCCAGTCGCCCATGCCGCGCAGGTAGAAGCGGTGCAGGCCCAGCGGGCCCCCGAGGAAAGAGAGCCAGGCGGCGACGGTTTTGCTTTTCATCTTTTTCATCATTCGGGTTTGGTGCGGCTGCCTTCGCCGAGTACTTTTTCCATCAGGACCACGTCGCGCCAGGCGTCGAACTTCCAGCCGCAGTCTTTCAGCACGCCCACGTGCGTGAAGCCCTGGCTGCGGTGCACGCCGACCGAGCCGGCGTTGGCCGAATCGCCGATCACCGCGATCAGCTTGCGCACGCCGGCCGCTTCGGCCGCCTGCGAGAGCGCCGCCAGCAGCTGCGCGCCCAGGCCCTTGCCGCGCGCGGCCTCGGACATGTAGATCGAGTCCTCGGCCGAAAACCGGTAGGCCGGGCGGGGCTTGAACCAGTTGCAGTAGGCAAAACCCAACACTTCGCCGTTTTCTTCGGCCACGAGGTAGGGCAGGTTCTTGCCCAGCACGTCGGCGCGCCGGGCGGCCATGTCGGCCTCGGACGGGGGCTCGGTTTCGAAGGTGCCGGTGCCGTGCAGCACGTGGTGGGCATAGATGGCCGTGATGGCTGCGATGTCTTCGTCGCGGCTGGGGCGGAGGGTGAGGGTCATGCGGGTGGGGCAGGCGGCGCGGGGCCGGAATTCGGAGAAAAACCCGGGTCGGGCTATAATCGTGGGCTTTTCAGCGTGCGCTGGCCGGGTGGCCATGTCGCGTGTCTCGACGCTGGAAGAACATCGTGAGCGGGCCTCTTTCTATTTGAACTGGCTCGCTGACCACCCAAGGATAAATCATGGTCGTCATTCGACTCTCCCGCGGCGGCTCCAAAGGCCGTCCGTTCTTCAACATCGTCGTGTCGGACAAGCGCGTTCGCCGCGATGGCCGTTTCATCGAGCGCCTGGGTTTCTACAACCCGACCGCCAAGGAAAACGAAGAAAGCATCCGCATCGCCCAGGACCGCCTCGCGTACTGGAAGAGCGTCGGTGCCCAGGCTTCGCCCACGGTGCTGCGCCTGATCAAGCAAGCCGCTGCTGCGGCTCCCGCGGCGGCCGCCTAAGCCGCCCGCACGGCGATGTTGCCCACACTCGAAGCCGCCGAACTGCCGGCGGATGCGATCGAGGTCGGACGCATCGCCGATGCCTGGGGCATCAAGGGCTGGTTCAAGGTCCTGCCCCACAGCGCCCAGCCCGAGGCGCTTTTTTCTTCCAAGCGCTGGTTCCTGCAGGCTCCCGGAGCCTCCACACCCGCCGCTTTCCGGCTCGCGGTCCGCGAAGCCAAAGAACATTCCGACTGCATCGTCGCCTCGTCCGAGGATGTGCCTGACCGCAATGCGGCTGAGGCCCTGCGCGGCGCGCGCGTGTTCGTGCCGCGCTCGAGCTTCCCGACCGCCGGCGACGACGAGTACTACTGGGTCGACCTGATCGGCCTGTCGGTCGTCAACCGCGAAGGTGTCGTGCTTGGTGCGGTGCGCGAACTGCTCGCCACCGGCCCGCAGACCACGCTGGTGCTGACGGCCGAAGAAGACGGCAAGACCATCGAGCGCATGGTGCCGTTCGTCTCGGTCTTCGTCGACAAGGTCGACCTGGCCGGCCGCCTCATCACGGTCGACTGGCAACCCGATTTCTGATCCGGGCCGCGCGCGCATGCGCTTCGACGTCCTCACGCTCTTTCCCGAACTGTTCGCGCCCTTCATGGCCAGCGGCGTGACGCGCCGCGCCTACGAATCGAAGCAGGTCGAGGTCGTGCTGTGGAATCCGCGCGATTTCGCCCAGGGCAACTACAAGCGCGTGGACGACCGCCCCTTCGGCGGCGGGCCCGGCATGGTGATGATGGCCGAGCCCTTGGCGGCCTGCCTCGATGCCGCGCTGGCGGCCCGCGGCGCACCGGCGCCGGTGGTGCTGTTCTCGCCCATCGGCGAGGCGCTGCGCCACGAGGCCGTCGAGCGCTGGTCGGCGAGCGAGGGCGCGGTGCTGGTCTGCGGACGCTACGAAGGCATCGACCAGCGCTTCATCGATGCACGTGTCACCCACCAGGTCAGCCTCGGCGACTTCGTGCTCTCGGGCGGCGAGATCGCGGCCATGGCCTTGCTCGACGCCGTGGCCCGGCTGCAGCCCGGCGTGCTGGGTGACGAGGCCAGCCATGTGCAGGACAGCTTCAACCCGGCGCTCGACGGCCTGCTGGACTGCCCGCACTACACGCGGCCCGAGCAGTGGAGCGGGCAGGGCGTTCCGGCGCCGCTGCTCTCGGGCCACCATGCGCAGATCGAGCGCTGGCGGCGCGACCAGCGCCTGGCCATCACGGCCGCGCGGCGCCCCGAACTGATCGATGCCGCGCGGGCGGCAGGCAAGCTGAACAAGGCCGATGAGGCCGCGCTGAAAAAAAAGCTATAATCCGCGGTTCCCCGATCCTCTGTCCGGCCGCGCCCGGTTTGTTGGTGGTTTTCCGCCAAAGCCCACGGCGCCTTTAGTGCAGCCCGAAACGATCGATATCCAGGAAATCATGAACCTCATCCAGACCCTCGAGCAGGAAGAAATTTCCCGTCTCGGCAAGACCATCCCCGATTTCATGCCCGGTGACACGGTCATCGTCAGCGTGAACGTCGTCGAAGGCAGCCGCAAGCGCGTGCAGGCCTACGAAGGCGTCGTGATCGCCAAGCGCAACCGTGGCCTCAACAGCGGCTTCACCGTGCGCAAGATCTCCAGCGGCGAAGGCGTGGAGCGTACGTTCCAGACCTACAGCCCGCTGATCGCCGGCATCGAAGTCAAGCGCCGCGGCGACGTGCGCCGTGCCAAGCTGTACTACCTGCGCGAGCGCAGCGGTCGTTCGGCACGCATCAAGGAAAAGCTGCCGGGCAAGTCGCAGAAGGCTGCGTCGGCCGCTTAATCAGCCGCCGTCCTTTCTGCTCAAAAAGCCGCCGCTCTGGCGGCTTTTTGCGTTGGCGCCGCGCTTCAAGACAGTTTTCCATTTTTACGCTCTACTCCTTTCATTCCGCCACAGGCCGCATCCTCTCTTGACCTCATCCACTTCCGCCCCCACGTCCTCCGCCGTCGTCGAACCCGTCAATGCCGTGGTGCCGCCCGCGTTGCTGCAGATCGACCCGCGCCAGGCGCCTTTCGTGGACGGAAGCGACGGTCTGCCGGCGGTGGCCCCGGCGCAGCTGACGGCAACGGCCCTGCGCGCGCGCTTTGCCTCGCCGCCCGTGTGGACGCCCGAACTGCGCCGCGAGCCCCGCATGACCGACCGCGTGCCGGCCCAGGCCGCCGTGCTGGTGCCGATCGTGCAGCGCCCGCAAGGCGCGACCGTGCTGCTCACCGAGCGCACCACGCACCTGTCGACCCATTCGGGCCAAGTGGCCTTTCCCGGCGGGCGCGTCGATCCTGAAGACGCCAACATCCAGGCCGCCGCGCTGCGCGAAGCCTGGGAAGAGGTGGGCCTGTCGGCGCAGTTCATCGAGGTGCTCGGCACCTTGCCGACCTACACGACTGTCACTTCGTTCGTCGTGACCCCGGTGGTCGCGCTGGTACAGCCCGACTTCGTGCTGGACATCAATCCGTTCGAGGTGGCCGAGGCCTTCGAGGTGCCGCTGGCCTGGCTGATGGACCCGGCCAACCACCGCCGTCACGCGGTCAGCGCCACCGATGGGGTCCGTCGCGAGTGGTACTCGATGCCGTACGTCGATGGCCCGCACGAGCGCTTTGTCTGGGGCGCCACCGCGGGCATGTTGCGCAACCTCTACCGCTTCCTCGCCGCCTGAGCCTGATCGGGCGGCACCTGGGGCCAAAACCTTCAGGTGCTCTCGCTATCATCGAAGGATGAGCTTCTTTGCCATCCTGTGCGCGTTGCTGATCGAGCAGGTGCGGCCGCTGGGCCCGCACAACCCCGTGTACGGCGGCGTCCTGGCGTGGACGCGCTGGACCAGCCGCAACTTCGATGCGGGCAAGCCGCACCACGGATGGATCGCCTGGGGGCTCGCGGTGTTCGTGCCCACGCTGCTGTCGCTGGGCGTGCACTGGCTGCTGGTGCTCACGCTGGGCCTGCCGTTCGCCGTGCTGTGGAGCGTCGCGGTGCTCTACATGACGCTGGGCTTTCGCCAGTTCAGCCACCACTTCACCGACATCCGCGATGCGCTCGACGAGGGCGACGAGCCGCTCGCGCGCTCGCTGCTGGCGCACTGGCAGGGCGTTGATGCCGCCGAGCTGCCGCGCAGTGAAATCGTGCGCCATGTGATCGAGCATTCGGTCATTGCGGCGCACCGCCATGTCTTCGGCGTGCTGGCCTGGTTCTCGGTGCTCGCCGCCCTGGGCCTGGGGCCGGCGGGCGCGGTGTTCTATCGCATGAGCGAGTTCGTCGCGCGCTACTGGGCCCACAAGAACGGCGCGCCGGTGCAGCCTTCGAGCGTGGCGGTGCAGGACGCGGCCGAGCGGGCCTGGCATGCCGTCGACTGGCTGCCCGCGCGCATCACGGCGCTCGGCTTCGCCGTGGTCGGCAGCTTCGAAGAGGCCATCGACTGCTGGCGCAACGATGCGCGGCGCTTCCCCAACGAGAACGACGGCGTGATCCTCGCGGCCACGTCCGGCGCGGTGAACGTGCGCCTGGGCGGTGGCTCGCTGAGCCCGATTCCGGTGGCCGATCCGCTGCCGCGCGCGCAGGCCGGCGAGTCGCCGAGCGTCGGCCGGCGCCTGGACAGCGGCAGCACGCCGGGTCGCGAGCCCGAGCCCGGCCACCTGCGCAGCGTGGTTGGCCTGGTCTGGCGCTCGGTCGTGATGTGGATGGTGCTGCTGGCCTTGCTCACGCTCGCGCGGCTGCTGGGCTGAGGCCATGACCACCCCGCCCGCACCGGCCTTCTGGAGCCCGCGCGTCGGCGCGCTCGAGCCCTACGTGCCCGGCGAGCAGCCGCGCATCGCCAACCTCGTCAAGCTCAACACCAACGAGAACCCGTACCCGCCATCGCCGGACGCCATCGCGGCGATCCAGCGCGCGGCGGCCGACGGCCTCGAACGCTACCCCGACCCCACGTCGCTCGCGCTGCGCGAAGCCGTGGCGGGCCGCCACGGCCTGCAGGTGGGCGAAGTGTTCGCGGGCAACGGCTCGGACGAAGTGCTCGCGCACGCGTTCTTCGCCTTCTTCCAGCAGGCGCAGCCGCTGCTGATGCCCGACGTGAGCTACAGCTTCTACAAGGTCTATGCCCAGCTCTACGGCATCGCCTGCGAGCAGTTGCCGGTCGATGAGGGCCTGCGCATCGACATCGATGCGTTCGCGGCGCGCGCACGGCAGGGCTGCGGCGGCATCGTCATCGCCAACCCGAACGCGCCGACCGGCATCGGCCAGCCGCTGGCGCGCGTCGAACAGCTGCTTGCGGCCTGCCCCGATCGCGTCGTGCTGGTCGACGAGGCGTATGTCGATTTCGGCGGCGAGAGCGCGCTGTCGCTGATCAGTCGGTATCCGAACCTGCTCGTGGTGCAGACCCTGTCCAAGTCGCGCTCGCTGGCCGGCCTGCGCGTCGGTTTCGCCTGCGGGCAGGCGCACCTCATCGACGCGCTGGTGCGGGTCAAGGACAGCTTCAATTCGTACCCGATCGACCGGCTGGCCTCGGCCGGTGCCGTGGCCTCGCTCGACGACGAGGCGTGGTTCCGCAAGACACGCGACCAGGTCGTCGACACGCGCGAAGGCCTGACTCTGCAGCTCGAGGACCTGGGCTTCGAGGTGCTGCCGTCGCAGGCCAACTTCGTGTTCGCGCGCCACCCGCAGCGCGATGCGGCCGAGTTGGCCGCGTTGCTGCGTGAGCGCGCGGTGCTGGTGCGGCATTTCAGGCAGCCGCGCATCGCGCAGTACCTGCGCATCAGCATCGGCACGCGGGACCAGTGCAGTGCGCTCGTGCAGTGCCTGCAGGACATCCTGGCCTGACATCCCGAGGAAAGTCCATGTCGACCCTTCACGCCGATCCGCGCGCCGTTGCCTGCGCATCGTTCTGGCAAGCCTTGAGCGACAAGCTCGAGAGCCTGCAGTCCTTGTCCGGCCACGCGTTGGTAGGCGAATTGAATGCGCTGCTGCAACCTTTCTTTCCGAACCTGGCGGCCGAAGTGCTGGGCGACCCGCCGGCTTTCACGCTCGTGCTGACGGCGCACGGCGCCGAAGACGATTTCGAGGACCTCATGGCGCTGGTGCACAGCGCGCCCCCGTTGCCCCAGGTCGAAGTAGAGGCCTTCCGACAGCGCATGCGCGAAGGTTTCAGCATGCGCATGAACGACTTCGAGCTGGCCTGCTCGGACGTTCTCGTGAAGCACGAGCCCTACAAGGGGCGGGTGGCGCTGGAGATCGGCTTTGCCAAGCCCATTCCGATGGACATGCAGGACCACGCGCGCCACATGAGCCTGATCATGCTCGACCACATCCTGGGCGAGTACGACTTCGCCGTGAAGGTCGGGCCGGTCGATCACGTCGAGGCGGATGCGCAAGCGGATTTCGATGGCGTGCCGCTCGATGACTTCGTGCCTCTGTTCGACGCATGCTGGCGCGAGGATCTGGGCCACACCGGCGTGTTTCCCGCAGGCGAGCACGGCTGGTCCGGCCTGACGGCCACGCGCACCGCCGAGGACGGCAGCGAGGTCGAGGCGGTCGTGATGCGAAACGACGCCGCGAACGCACTGCTCGGGCGTGCCGACCTGGGCCATAGGCTCTCGGCTGCCATCCCCGTCGAATCGGGCGAGGAACTGGACGAGGCCCGTGCTTACGAAGACCGGCTGACCGCGCTGCTGCAGACGCACGGCGAAGGCTGCTGCACGCACATCGTGCTGGAAGAGGGTGTTCGCACCGTGCACTTCCATGTGGCCGATCCGCAGGCGGCCATTGCGCATGCGCAATCGGTGCAAGAGGCGCTGGAATTGCCGGTGGCGCTCGACCTGGCCTTCGACCCGACCTGGAAGTCGTACCGCACCTGGCTGGCCTGAGCGCGGCCGGGCCCCCGGTGCGGCGTCAGTAGCGCGTCTGGCTCAGCTCGGCGAACAGCTCGCCGTAGATCTTGTAGCGCGAGGCGCTGATCGGGCCAGCTTGCGTCGGCGTTTCGACGTTTGAGATCACGCCGCAGCCGGGTTCGTGCAGGTGGGTGCAGTTGTAGAACTTGCAGTCGCCCGTGTGTTCGGCGATGTCGGGCATGAGGCCGGCGAGTTGCATCGGCTCGATGTGGTTCAGGCCGAATTCCTGGAAGCCCGGCGAGTCGATGAGGCCGGTGGTGCGGGCCTCGTCGATCCAGTACCAGGTGGTGCTGGTGGTCGTGTGCTTGCCCGAGTTGAGGGCCTGCGAAATCTCTTGTGTCAGCACGCTCGCGCCGGGCACCAGCAGGTTGGTGAGCGTGCTCTTGCCCGAGCCCGACGGGCCGAGCACCAGCGTCGACTTGCCCTCCAGCAGTTTCATCAGCGAGGCGTAGTCCGCTTCGCCGGAAGCCTTGAGCGACAGCGGCAGCACGCCGTGGTGCATGCGGCGGTAGGGCGCCAGCTTGGCCCAGGCGCGCGCAAAGGGTTCGACGAGGTCGCTCTTGTTGAGCGCGATGATGGGCGTGATGCGCTCGGCCTCGGCCGCGATCAGCGCGCGTGCCAGCTGGTGTTCGGAAAACTCGGGCTCGGCCGCGATCAGGATCAGCACGTGGTCGAGGTTGGCCGCGAACGACTTGGTGCGGATCTCGTCTTGCCGGTAGAAGAGGTTGCGCCGCGGCAGCACCTCTTCGATGGTGCCTTCGTCTTCGGTGGCCTGCCAGCGCACGCGGTCGCCGACCACGGCCTGGCTCTTCTTGCCGCGCGGGTGGCAGATCAGCCGCTCGCCCGTGGGCGTTTCGACGAGGCAGTGACGCCCGTGGCTGGCGACGACGAGGCCATCGTGGTGCGCCTTCCCCGTGTTGTGCGCAGCGGGGGTGAAGGCGGCGCGGCCCGGCTTAGCCACAGGCGCGTGTCCTCATGCGGCGGGGCTCGCAACCAGCGCGTCGGCCTGCCGTGCGCAATCGAAATCGGTGATCGAGAGACCGTTCACGTCGTGCGTGTTGAAGCGCACCACGCAGCGGTTGTAGTGCACCGACAGGTCGGGGTGGTGGTCCTGCGTGTGGGCCACCATGGCCAGCGCATTCACGAAGGCGATGGTCTCGAAGTAGTTCGCGAAGGTGAAGGTCTTCTCGATCGCGACATCGGCGCCGTCGCCGGTGAGCTTCCAGCCGTCGAGCTGGGCCAGGCCCGAGACGATCTCGGTGGCGCTCAGGGCCTTGCGGGGCGGAAGGTTCTTCCAGTCCTTGGGTTTGAACATGCTGCTCATGAGGGGCTTCGCTGAAATAGAAGGTCGAGGGTCACGCCGCGGCCATGCGCGCAAGGCGCTCGGAGGCGGGCGGGTGGGAGTAGTAGAACTTGACGAACACCGGGTCGGGCGTGAGCGTCGAGGCGTTGTCCTGGTAGAGCTTGAGCAGGGCGGCCGACAGGTCGGCGCCGCTGGTCTGCGCCACGGCGTAGGCGTCGGCCTCGAACTCGTGCTTGCGCGACAGGCGCGCCGGCAGCGGGGCGACGAAGAAGCTGAACACCGGCACGGCCAGCATGAACAGCAGCAGCGCCAGCGCGTTGTTGGGTGCGGCCGGCGACAGGTTGGGCTGCACGCCCAGACCGGCATAGAACCAGACCTGGGTCGAGACCCAGCCCAGGAGCGCGAAGCCGGCCAGGCTCAGCGCGAACATCGCGATCAGCCGCTTCACGATGTGGCGGTGCTTGAAGTGGCCGAGCTCGTGCGCGAGCACGGCCTCGACTTCGCCGGCGTTGAGCTGGCGCAGCAGCGTGTCGTAGAACACCACGCGCTTGCTGGCGCCGAAGCCGGTGAAGTAGGCATTGGCGTGCGCGCTGCGCGTGCTGCCGTCCATCACGAACAGGCCCTTGGCCGCGAAGCCGCAGCGCTTCATGAGCGCCGTGACGCGCGCCTTGAGCGTCGGGTCGTCCAGCGGCTTGAACTTGTTGAACAGCGGCGCGATGAAGGTCGGGTAGATCAGCATCAGCAGCAGGTTGAAGCCCATCCACGCGCCCCAGGCCCAGAGCCACCAGAGCGTGCCGGCCGCACCCATGAGCCACAGGATGAGCGCCGCGATCGGCAGCCCGATCAGCGCGCCGAGCAGCGTCGACTTGACGGCGTCGGTGAGCCAGAGCTTCCAGGTCATCTTGTTGAAGCCGAAGCGCTCCTCGAGCCGGAAGGTCTGCCACAGCGTGAACGGCAGCTCCAGCAGCCCGCCGATGAGCGCAAAGGCCGCCAGCAGCGCCAGTTGCTGCACCATGCCGCCGCCCAGCCACACCAGCAGCAGCTTGTTCAGCAGGTCGAGCCCGCCGAGCAGCGTCCAGCCCAGCAGCAGGGCCGCGCCCCAGGCCATTTCGACGAGCCCGAAGCGTGCCTTGGCGATGGTGTAGTCGGCCGCCTTTTGGTGCGCGGCGAGCGTGATGGTCTGCGCAAAAGCTTCCGGCACGGCGCCGCGGTGGCGCGCCACGTGGCGCACCTGGCGGGTGGCCAGCCAGAACTTCACGAGCAGGCCCGCCACGAGCGCCGCCGCGAAGGCAAGGGTGAAGATGAGCGAATAAGACATCATGAAGCGGCGAGTTTAGTCCCCGGTATATCGGGATGCAGGCCTTCGACGACAATCCTGCGATGCCCGAATCCCTTGACCCGACGCCCCCCGCCGCCGCCCCACCCTGAAGAAAAGCGACCAGAACCTGGTCTGGCTCGACTGCGAAATGAGCGGCCTCGACCCCGAGAAAGAGCGCCTGCTCGAGATCGCCGTGGTCGTCACCGGCCCCGACCTCACGCCCCGCATCGACGGTCCCGTGCTGGTCATTCACCAGAGCGACGCCGTGCTCGACGCCATGGACGCCTGGAACAAGGGCACCCACGGCCGCAGCGGCCTGATCGACAAGGTCAAGGCCTCCACGCTCGACGAAGCCGCGGCCGAGCAGCAGCTGCTCGAATTCATCGCCAAGTACATCCCCAGGAGCGGCTCGCCGATGTGCGGCAACACCATCGGGCAGGACCGGCGCTTCCTGGTCAAGTTCATGCCCAAGCTCGAGGCGTACTTTCACTACCGCAACCTCGACGTCAGCACCCTCAAGGAACTGGCCAAGCGTTGGAAGCCCGCGGCCTACAGCGCCTTCAAGAAGCAGCAGGCGCACACCGCGCTGGCCGACGTGCACGAGTCCATCGAGGAGCTGGCGCACTACCGGGAAACCTTCCTGCGCTTGGTGGATTGACAACAATTAGGTAAAAACCCGAAGCCGTGCCATAATCGCAGGCTTCGCTGATTTGAACGCGTCTTTGGACACAGATCAGCGTCTCTCGCATCTCCCTATCTTGCACACCGCGCCCGATCGCATTCGCTGATCAAAAAGGGCCGCAGCCTCCGACGAAAGCCGGAAGTTGAATGTCGTTGGATGGTTGATGTTTTTAACCACCAACGGGGCGCCGCCTACGGCAGCGCTCGCGTTTGAGATTGATATTCATGACCGACGCTTTTGAAGCGCAGGGCGAACTCGCGCCTGTGCAATCCGCTACCCATAACGAATTCACCGCTGTCGCGGAAACCGTGTCCGAGGCTCCGATCCTCGATGCACTGGACGCCGCAGCCCCCGAGGCCGCCGAAGCCGAAGCGCCTGCCGCGCCCAACGGTTTCATCAAGCTGGGCCTCGCCCCCGAACTGATCGCCGCCGTGGCCGACATGGGTTTCACCCAGCCGACCACCGTGCAGGAAAAGGTCGTGCCGATCGCCATGGGCGAAGCCGGTTCGGCCCGCTTTGTCGACCTGATGGTCTCGAGCCAGACCGGCTCGGGCAAGACCGCCGCCTTCCTGCTGCCCGTGCTGCACACGCTGATCAAGCGCCAGGCCGAAGCCGAAGCCGAAGCCAAGGCCGAGTTCCAGCGCCTGGCCGCTGAAGCCGCTGCCCGTGGCGAAGCGCCGCTCAAGAAGCCCAAGCGCAAGGACCCGACCAACGCCCGTCATTTCAAGGCCGCCACCCCCGGCGCCCTGATCCTGTGCCCGACGCGCGAACTCGCGCAGCAGGTTGCGCACGACGCCATCGAACTGGTGCGCCATTGCCGCGGCCTGCGCGTTGCCAACGTGGTGGGCGGCATGCCTTACCAGCTGCAGATCGCCAAGCTGCAGAACGCCGATCTCGTGGTCGCCACGCCGGGCCGCCTGCTCGACCTGCAGCGCTCGCAGCAGCTCAAGCTCGACCAGGTCAAGTTCCTGGTCGTCGACGAAGCCGACCGCATGCTCGACCTCGGCTTTGCCGACGACCTGGCTGAAGTCAACCAGCTCACCATCGAGCGCCAGCAGACCATGATGTTCAGCGCCACCTTCGCGCCGCGCATCCAGCAGCTGGCCCAGCGCGTCATGCGCGAGCCGCAGCGCATCACCATCGACAGCCCGCAAGAGAAGCACGCCAACATCAAGCAGTCGCTGTACTGGGCCGACAACAGCCAGCACAAGCGCAAGCTGCTCGACCACTGGCTGCGCGACACCAGCATCAACCAGGCGATCGTGTTCGCCAGCACGCAAGTCGAATGCGACGGCCTCGCCAACGACCTGCAGCAAGAAGGCTTCAGCGCCGTTGCGCTGCACGGCGCCCTGAGCCAGGGCCTGCGCAACCGCCGCCTGATGGCACTGCGCCAGGGCCAGGTGCAGATCCTGGTGGCCACCGACGTTGCCGCCCGCGGCATCGACGTGCCGACCATCACCCACGTCTTCAACTTCGGCCTGCCGATGAAGGCCGAGGACTACACCCACCGCATCGGCCGCACCGGCCGTGCCGGCCGCGATGGCCTGGCCATCACGTTCGCCGAATTCCGCGATCGCCGCAAGATCATGGACATCGAGCACTACAGCCGCCAGCAGTTCAAGGCGGAAGTGGTGGCCGGCCTCGAGCCGCAACAGCGCATGCCGCAATCGCGTCCCCCGATGGGCGAGTACCGCGGCGGCCGCGGCGACAACTTCTCGCGCGATCGCAAGTTCGGCAACGGCGGTGCGGGCGGCGGCGGTGGCTACCGCGGCAACAACAACGGCGGCGGCTATGCCGGCGCCAGCGGCTTCAACGACCGCAATTCGCGCGGCCCGGCCCAGGGCCAAGGCCCGCGCGGCTTCCAGGGCGGCCAGAACGCCGGCTTCGGCGGCGGTCGTGACGAAGGCGGCAATGGCGGCGGCTACGGTCGCAAGCCGGGCTGGGGCGACAGCGCCCCGCGCGGCGGCCACGGCCATGGCGGCGGTCGCGGCGACGGCGGTTTTGCACCCCGTGAAGGCTTTGCTCCTCGCGAAGGTTTCGCACCGCGCGGCAACGGCGCCGGCCACGGTGGCCCGGGTAAGGTGTTCGTGCCCCGTGACGCGCAAAAGCGCGCGTTCAAGCCCAGCCGCTGATCGCCCCCGCAAGCGGCCCTGAAAAGGGCCGCTTCCCCCTCAAAAAGCCCGCGCTTCTCACGAACGCGGGCTTTTTCGTTGTCGGGTTTCCGAGCACTCCGGCGCCTATGAAGTTGGTTGACATCTGAATCGATGAAAAGTAATGTAATAGCGCATTGCTTCTCCCCGGTCCGTTCGCGGCTGCCGGTTCATCGACACCTGTTCTCGACTTTCGATCATGAAAATTGCGATTCTTGGGGGTGGCCACGGCGCCTATGCGGCCGCCGCGGACCTGTCTGAAACCGGCCATGAAGTGCGCCTGTGGCGCCGCGACGCCGCCGCGCTCGAACCCGTCGTGCAGGCCGGCGCGATCACGCTGAAAGACGCTGCCGGTGCGCGCGAGGTGCCCATTGCGCTGGCCACCGCCGACATCGGCGCGGCGCTGAAGGGCGCCGAACTCATCGTCATTCCCACGCCCGCCATCGCCCAGCACGACATCGCGCTGGCCATGGCACCGCACCTGGTCGACGGCCAGGTCGTGTTCCTGCCGCCGGGCACCTTCGGCAGCTACGTGATGGCGCAGGTGGTGAAGGCCGCCGGCAACCGCGCCGACGTGGCCTGGGCCGAGACCGGCACCTTGCCGTACCTTGCGCGCAAGCACGGCGAGCGCGAAGTCAACGTCACCATCCGCGCGATCCGCCTGCCCACCGGCGTCTACCCGGCGCGCAAGGAGGCGCAGGCCATCGAGGTGATCCGCCGCGCCTACCCGGCCGTGCACGGCTGCGGCGACGCGCTCTCGGGCGCGCTGATGAACGCCGGCCCCGTCATCCACCCGCCGCTGATGGTGATGAACGCCGCGCCGCTGCAGCACTTCGAGCGCTGGGACATCCACAACGAAGGCACGCAGCGCGCCGTGCGCGACGTGACCGACCGGCTCGACCGCGAACGCATGGCCGTGCGCGAGGCCTTCGGGCAGGGCGCGCCGCACTATCCGCTGGCCGACCACTACAACAACGACCAGTGGATGTACGGCGATGCGCACAAGCAACTCGTCAAGTCGGGCGACTGGCGCGAGAACATCGACCTGCACACGCACCGCTACATCACCGAAGACACTGAACTCGGCCTGGCCTTCCTGGCCTCGGCAGCGCGCCATGCGGGCGTCGATGCGCCCATTGCGCACGGCCTGCTGGCCATCGTCGGCGGCTTCCTCGGGCGCGACCTGCGTCAGGGCCCGCGCACCTTCGAAAGCCTGGGCCTGGCCAGCCTGAGCGCGACCCAGCTGAAGCAGAGGCTGCACGATGGCGAATGAGCCCGCGCCGCCGCGCTTCGCTGCCGTGGGCGCCGGCCGCATGGGGCGCGGCATCGCCATCGCATTCGCCTATGCGGGCCACCGCATTTCGCTGATCGACCTGCGCCCGCGCACGCCCGAGGCCTGGCAGCGGCTGCGCGACGAGGCGCAAGCGGAGATCACCGCGAGTCTCTCAGGCCTGGCGCAGCTCGGCGTGATCGATGCCTCGCAGGTCGAGCGCATCGCCGCGCGCGTGGATTTCGTGAACGCAGCAGAAGCATCGCGCGCACTGGCCGCCGCCGAGCTGGTGTTCGAAGGCGTGCCCGAAACCATGGAGGCCAAGCGCGAGGCCTTCGAGCACCTCAACCGCCATTGCCGCGACGACGCGATCCTCACCTCGACCACCAGCAGCATCCTCGTGACGCAGCTGGCCGCGCTGGTGCGCCGGCCCGAGCGCTTCCTGAACATGCACTGGCTCAACCCGGCCTACGTGATCCCCGTGGTCGAGCTGAGCTGCCACCCCGGCACCGACGCCGGCGTGCTCGCACGCACCAAGGCATTGATGGAGGCCATCGGCAAGCTGCCCGTGGTCTGCGGCGCCTCGCCCGGCTACATCGTGCCGCGCCTGCAGGCGCTCGTGATGAACGAGGCGGCCCGCATGATCGAAGAAGGCGCTGCCACAGCGGAAGAAATCGACAAGGCCACGCGCTACGGCCTGGGCCTGCGCTTCGCGGCGCTCGGCGTGGTCGAGTTCATCGACTTCGGCGGCTGCGACATCCTGCACCACGCGAGCCGCGAGATGTCGGCCTCGCTCGACGCAGGCCGCTACACCGCGCCGGCCATCGTCGGGCGCATGGTCGAGGAAGGGCGGCTGGGCCTGAAGAGCGGCAGCGGCTTCTACGACTACGCGGGCCGCGACACCGCCGCCTACCGCCGCGACGTGCTCTCGCGCACGCTCGGCGAACTCAAGCACGCGGGTCTGTGGCGCGCGCCGGCCGACGAGACGCTGTCATGACGATCCGCCGCGCCTTCGCCGACCTGTCGGTGGGGCAGGTGCACCACGCCGTGTGCGGCGACGCGCAGGCGCCGGCCGTGCTGCTGCTGCACCAGTCGCCGCGCAGCTGGGCCGAGTACTGCGAGGTGCTGCCGCTCATCGCCGGCGCGGGCTACCGCACCATCGCCATGGACACGGCGGGCTTCGGCGATTCGGCCGACGGCGGCGTGCCGGCAAGCATTGCGCAGTGGGCGCGCGTGGCGTGCGAGCTGCTCGATGCGCTCGGCATCGCGCAGGCCGACGTGGTGGGGCACCACACCGGCGGCGTGATCGCGATCGAACTGGCCGCGGCGTTTCCCGAGCGCGTACGCAGCCTCGTGCTGTCGTCCACGCCGTACACCGACGAGGTGTTTCGCCGCGCTCGCGCGCAGCGTCCGCCCATCGACGAAGTGGCGCCCAGTGACGACGGCAGCCACCTCGCCGCGCTGTGGCAGAAGCGGCAGGCTTTCTATCCGCCGGGGCGGCCCGACCTGCTCGAGGCCTTCGTGCGCGATGCGATGAAGGTCGGCCACCGTGTCGAAGAAGGGCATCGCGCCGTGGCCTCGTACCGCATGGAAGAGCGCATCGGCCGCGTGACGCAGCGGACGCTCATCGTGCGCGCCACGCTCGACCCTTTCGCCGCGCCGCATGCGGCGGAGCTGCAGCATCACCTGCCACAGGCGCGCATCGTCGACATCGACGGCGGCATGGTGCCCTTGCCCGACCAGATGCCCGAGGCCTTCGCGCGCACGGTGCTCGACTTTCTGGCGACGCGGCCATGAAGGCCGTGCGCATCCATGGCTTCGATGCGGTGCCGGTGCTCGAGGACGTGGCGGAGCCCGCGGTGCGACCCGGCCGCACGCTCGTGCGCATGCAGGCCGCCACCGTCGGCCACATCGATCGCACCGTGTGGCAAGGCCGCTTCCTGCGGCATCCGCCGTTGCCGTACACGCCGGGCGTGGAAGCCGCGGGCGTTGTCGTTGCGAGCGAGCGGTATACAGCAGGGCAGCGCGTGTGGTTGCGCGGCAGTGGCTTGGGCACGCTGTTCGACGGCACTTGGTGCGAGCTGATCGATGCGCCTGACGACGCACTCGGCGTGTTGCCCGATGCGGTGCCGATGCCACTCGGCGCGGCGTTCTTCTCGCCCATGACATCGGCCTGGGTCGCCTTGCATGACGTCGCCCGATTGCAGTCTGGAGAGCAAGTTCTGGTGACGGGCGCAAGCGGCGCGGTAGGTTCGTTGGTGATGCAGTTGGCACGCGATGCGGGCTGCACTGCAACGCCTGTCGATCCGAAGGCAGGCTCGCCAGAAGTCGCCAGCACCGACCTGCTCATCGATACCGTCGGCGGCGACGTGCTCGCCACCGCCTTGCCTGCCGTGCGCCCCGGTGGCCGCGCCGTGCTGGTCGGCTACACCGCCGGCCCGACGCTGCAGCTGGACATCGCGCACTTCCTGCAGCGCGACGTGGCGCTGCTGCCGCTCAACATGTTCCGGCGCGAAGCCGCGGGCCGCGCAGCCGCTCCAGAGTTGCTTGCGCGGCTGGCCGACGGCCGACTGCACCTCGACGTGCAGCCCTTCGCGCTCGCCGACGCAGCCCTCGCACTCGACTGGATCGCCCAACGCGGCCATCGCGGCCGCGCGGTGCTCGTGCCTTAGTCAGGCCACGCGTTTCAGTCTTCGTCCGGCACCTCGACCGGCACGTGCACATGCAGGTCGATCATCTGCCGCAGCGTCTGCTTGAGTTCTTCGGCGCGTCGCAGGCCGAAGGGTTCGAGCACGCGGCGCTCGTGCTCGCGCGCCAGCTCCATCAGGTGCTCGACTGCCTTCAGCCCCGCGGGCGTGATGCGCACCAGCGTGATGCGGCGATCACTTTCATGGGGCAGGCGCTCGACCTGGCCGCGCGCTTCCATGCGGTCGAGCAGCCGCGTCACCGTCGGCTGCTTGGTCACCGTGACCTGCGCGAGCTGGCCGATGCTGACTGCGTCGCTGCCCGCCAGCGACGCCATCACGCGCCACTCCGACACCGAAAAACCCTGCTGCCGCGCCACCTCGTGGAACTCCGAAGAGATCAGCTGGCTGGCCTGCGCGAGCAGCGCGGGCAGGTAGTCATCGACGAAGCGATGCGTTTCCTTGGATGGTTCAGACATGAAGGCGCCTCCTGTTTGCCGCAGGCATGCGGATTGCATGGCTAGGGTAATTCATGATTGTGGATACATTCATTTCTAAACATTATAGGAACCGTGATGTGACCCCGGGGCCGCATCCTCCCACGAGAAAGAAGAAGGACATCCATGGCTGAGCGTTCGTTCGTCGAAGAAGTCAAGAAGCTGAGACTTACTGGTGGAGAAGTGTTCCGCGGCGAAGGCATTCTGGCCGTCACCAAGGCCCTGCTGGAGTCGGGGGTGTCGTACGTGGCGGGCTACCAGGGCGCGCCCATCTCGCACCTGATGGACGTGCTGGCCGACGCGCAGGACATCCTGGCCGACCACGGCATCCGCTTCGAGAACAGCGCCAGCGAAGCCACTGCTGCCGCCACGCTGGCCGCCTCCGTCAACTACCCGCTGCGCGGCGCCGTCACCTTCAAGGCGACCGTGGGCACCAACGTGGCGTCCGATGCGCTGGCCAACCTGGCCTCGGGCGGCGTCACTGGTGGCGCGCTCATCATCGTGGGCGAGGACTACGGCGAAGGCTCGTCGATCATGCAGGAGCGCAGCCATGCGTTCGCCATGAAGTCGCAGATCTGGCTGCTCGATCCGCGGCCCAACCTGCCGAGCATCGTCGATGCGGTGAAGACCGGCTTCGACCTCTCCGAGGCCAGCAACACGCCCGTGATGCTGCAGCTGCGCATCCGCGCCTGCCATGTGCACGGCCACTTCATCGCCGGCGACAACAAGCGCGCCAAGTTCACGCTGAAGGAAGCGCTGGAGAACCCGCAGCGCGACGTCAGCCGCATCGTGCTGCCGCCCGCGAGCTTCGTGCACGAACAAGAGAAGGTGAAAGACCGCTGGCCCGCCGCCGTGCGCTTCATCGAGGAGCGCCAGCTCAACGAGTTCTTCTCCGAAGACGCCGACGACATCGGCATCATCGTGCAGGGCGGCAGCTACAACACGCTGCTGCGTGCGCTCGAACGCCTGGGCCTGGCCGACGTGTACGGCGAGACCCGCGTGCCGCTGTACGTGATGAACGTGGCCTATCCCGTCATCGAGAGCGAAGTCATCCGCTTCTGCGAAGGCAAGCGCGCCGTGCTCATCGTGGAAGAAGGCCAGCCCAACTTCGTCGAGCAGAACCTCGCGACCATCCTGCGCCAGGCCGGCTCCACCACCGCGCTGCACGGCAAGGACATGCTGCCCGTGGCCGGCGAGTACACGACGCTCGAACTGCTCAAGGGCACGCGCACCTTCTGCGAGCGCTACGAACGCCTCGCGCCGCTGCCGGTGCCCGCACCGGTGCGCAAGGTGATCCCGCTGAAGGAAGTGGCCGCCATCGGCGTCGACGATGCACCCGAGCCCGCGCAGCCGTCGAGCGCGCTCGGCGATGTGGTGCATTCGCGTCCGCCGGGTTTTTGCACCGGCTGCCCCGAGCGCCCGATCTTCAGCGCCATGAAGCTGGTCGAGCGCGAACTCGGTGCGCACCACGTGAGCGCTGACATCGGCTGCCACCTGTTCTCGATCCTGCCGCCCTTCAACATCGGCAACACGACGATGGGCTACGGCCTCGGCGGTGCGGGCGCTTCGGCGCTGAACGCACCGGCCGGCAAGCGCGCGATCTCGATGATGGGCGACGGCGGCTTCTGGCACAACGGCCTGACGAGCGGCGTGGCCAACGCGGTCTTCAACAAGAGCGACAACCTCACCATCATCGTCGACAACAACTACACCTCGGCCACGGGCGGGCAGGACATCCTCTCGTCGACCGCCGTCAACAAGACGCGCAGCACCGGCCACGAGATCGAACGCGCCGTGCGCGGCGTGGGCGTCGAGTGGGTGAAGACGATGCGCCGCACCTACGACGTCGCCGGCATGCGCGACGCGCTGAAAGACGCACTCACCACCACGAAGAAGGGCCCCAAGGTCCTCATCGCGCAGTCGGAGTGCATGCTCAACAAGCAGCGGCGCGAGAAGCCGCTGGTGCGCAAGGCCATCGCCGACGGCAAGCGCATGGTGCGCGACAAGTTCGGCGTCGATGCCGACACCTGCACCGGCGACCACTCGTGCATCCGCCTGTCGGGCTGCCCGTCGCTCTCGATCAAGCCCAACCCTGATCCGCTGCGCATCGACCCCGTCGCCACTGTGCTCGACAGCTGCGTGGGCTGCGGCAACTGCGGCGACGTCTCGCATGCCGCCGTGCTGTGCCCCTCGTTCTACAAGGCGCAGGTCGTGAGCAACCCGACCGCCTGGGACCGCTTCCGCCAGCGTGTGCGCACCACCGTCATCGGCTGGCTGCAGCGCGGGGACGCGCGTCGCCGTGACGCCTATGCCTTCTGACGCCATGACGAACAAGGTTCAACCCATCAAGATTGCCATCCTCGCCATGGGCGGGGAGGGCGGCGGCGTGCTTGCCGACTGGATCGTCGACATGGGCGAGGCCAACGGCTACGTCGCCCAGACCACTTCCGTGCCGGGCGTGGCCCAGCGCACCGGCGCGACCATCTACTACGTCGAGCTGTACCCCGACGCGCAGGCGCAGTCCGACGGCGGACGCCCTGTGCTCGCGCTGATGCCGTTGCCGGGCGACGTCGACGTGGTGCTCGCCTCCGAGCTCATGGAAGCCGGCCGCGCGGTGCAGCGCGGGCTGGTCACGCGCGACCGCACCACGCTCATCGCCTCCACGCACCGCGTCTTCTCCATCGCCGAAAAAAGCGCCATGGGCGACGGCCGCGTCGACAGCGAGCAGCTGCTCGCCCACACCGCGCGCGCCGCCAAGCGTTTCATCCGCTTCGACATGGCGCAGGCCGCCGAAGCCTCGGGCAGCGTGATCAGCGCCGTGCTGTTCGGCACGCTCGCGGGCTCGGGCGTGCTGCCGTTCGGCCGCGCGCAGTTCGAAGCCACCATCGAGCGCGGCGGCGTGGGCGTGAAGCCCAGCCTCAAGGCCTTCGGCGCAGCATTCGATCGCGCGCAGGACGGCGACGACGGCGAACCCGCCAAGGTCGCACCGGCCGCCACGCCCGCACCGCAGCCGCGCCATCCGGCCGTGCGCGCGCTGGTCGAGCGCGTGCAGCGCGACTTTCCGCTGCCCGCGCACGACTTCCTGCTCGAAGGCGTGCGCCGCCTCATCGACTACCAGGACCTGGCTTACGCTGGCCTCTACCTCGACCGCATGGCCGCCGTTGCGAAATTGCCCGACGACGCCCACCGCCTGCTGCGCGAAACCGCGCGCCACCTGGCGCTGTGGATGTCCTACGAAGACACGGCCCGCGTCGCCGCCCTGAAGACCCGCGCCACCCGCTTCGAGCGCGTGCACGGCGAGGCCGGCGTGCAGCCAGGCCAGCTGCTCGCCATCCACGAGTACATGCACCCGCGCCTGCAGGAAATCTGCGAGACGCTGCCCGGCGGCCTCGGCCGCTGGCTCATGCACTCCACACTGCCGAAGAAGATCGTCGAGCGCTTCACGCAGCACGGCCGCGTGATCCGCACCAGCTCGCTGCGCGGCTACCTGATGCTGCGCATGGTCGCGGCCTGCAAGGGCTGGCGCCGCTCGACGATGCGCTACGCCGACGAAAACCGCCGCATCGAGGAATGGCTGCAACGCATCGCCGCCACCGCGCCACGCAACCCCGCGCTCGCCGTCGAGCTTGCCCAGTGCCAGCGCCTGGTCAAGGGCTACAGCGACACGCACGAGCGCGGCCTGCGCAACTACGACACCGTGATGCGCGCGTTCGAACGTGCGGGTGCCGCGCTGGCGCCCGCCACCCTGCGCGAACTGCGCGACGCGGCGCTGGCCGACGAACACGGCCACAAGCTGCAGGCCGCGCTGGTGCAGCACGCCTTGGCCTGAAGGGACCCGAACCATGACCGCCCCCACGCTCCAGCTTCGCGTCGTCGAAGCGCGCGCCCTCAACCCGCTGATCCGCCTGCTGCGCCTGCGCGCCGAAGACGGTCGCGCGCTGCCCGGCTTCGCCGCCGGCGCGCACATCCGCGTGCAGGTGACGCTGGCCGACGGCACCACCGACTGGCGCCACTACTCGCTCATCAACTTCGCCACCGAGCGCAACGCCACCAACGCCCCGACCGATTACGTGATCGCCGTGCGCAAGGAGGCCGAAGGCCGCGGCGGCTCGCGCTTCATGCACGAAGGACTGGCCGAGGGCAGCGTGCTCACCATCGAGCCGCCGAAGAACGACTTTCCGCTGCACACCGGCCCGGGCGGCACGGTGCTGGTGGCCGGCGGCATCGGCGTGACGCCGCTCGCGTCGATGGCCGCGCGCCGCCGCGCCGAAGGCGCTGCCGTGCGCATGCACTACGCCGGCCGCAGCCGCGACCTCATGGCCTTCCTGCCCGAGCTGCAGGCGCTGCTGGGCGACGACCTGCGCGTGCACGCCGACGCCGAGGCCGGTGCGCCGCTGGACATCGACGCGCTGCTCGACGCCGTGCCCGCCGGCGACCGTCTCTACGTGTGCGGCCCCAAGGTCATGCTCGACGCCGTGCTCGCGCGCACCCAGGCCCGCGGCTGGGAACACGACCGCGTGCATTTCGAGCTCTTCACCGAACCCGTCGTGGAGGAGGGCGACCAGCCCTTCGAGGTGGAGCTTGCCCAGTCGGGCCAGCGCTTCACCGTGCCGGTCGGCCAGAGCATCCTCGACTGCCTCATCGAACACGGCTGCGACCCGATGTTCGATTGCAAGCGCGGCGAGTGCGGCGTGTGCGCCGTGCCCGTGATCGAGGGCGAGATCGACCACCGCGACTACGTGCTTACCGCCCGCGAGAAGGCGGAAGGCACCGTCATGCAGATCTGCATCTCGCGCGCCAAGGGAGCGCGCCTGGTGCTCGACCTCTGAGAAAAGCCAGCCAGGAAGGAGCCAGGAGAACCATGCCTTCGTACCGAGACAACCCCGAAGCCGTTCGCGCGCTCGTGCAGAACGACCGCGTGCACCGCGACCTGTACACCAGCCAGGAGCTCTTCGAGCTGGAGCAGGAGCACTTCTTCGCCAACACCTGGAACTACGTCGGCCACGAGAGCCAGCTGCCGAAGTCGGGCGACTGGGTCACCAACGAGATCGCGGGCCGCCCGCTGATCGTCGTGCGCCACAGCGATGGCAGCGTGCGCGTCATGATGAACCGCTGCGCCCACAAGGGCTCGCGCCTGGTGAACGGGCCCTGCGGCAACACCGGCAAGTTCTTTCGTTGCCCGTACCACGCCTGGACCTTCAAGACCGATGGCGCGCCGCTGGCCATTCCGCTGAAGACCGGCTACGAGCACACGCAGCTGCACGAGTGCGAGTCGGGCAAGGGCCTCACCCCGGTGAAGCACGTGCGCAGCCACCGCGGCTTCATCTTCGTGAAGATCAACGACGCCGGCCCCGACTTCGAGGAGTACTTCGGCGATTCGCTCAGCTCCATCGACAACATGGCCGACCGCTCGCCCGAGGGCGAGCTGGAAATTGCCGGCGGCTGCCTGCGCTTCATGCACCAGTGCAACTGGAAGATGTTCGTCGAGAACCTCAACGACACCATGCACCCGATGGTGGCGCACGAGTCGTCGGCCGGCACCGCCAAGCGCATGTGGGCCGACAAGCCCGAGGACGAACCCAAGCCCATGGCCGTGGAGCAGTTCGTGCCCTTCATGTCCGACT
Organism: Variovorax sp. GW460-12-1-14-LB1; assembly: GCF_059423605.1. Classification (NCBI taxonomy): domain Bacteria; kingdom Pseudomonadati; phylum Pseudomonadota; class Betaproteobacteria; order Burkholderiales; family Comamonadaceae; genus Variovorax; species Variovorax sp. GW460-12-1-14-LB1. The sequence continues at coordinate 25,688 of NZ_JBWKYF010000045.1, read as the reverse complement.
ACAAGTTCTTCGAGGACATGGGCATCCGCACCTACGACCACGGCCACAGCTTCACGGGCGTGCACTTCAGCATCCACAGCAAGTACAAGGCGATCCCCGAGTACGACGACGCCATGAAGGCGCGCTACGGCGAAGAGAAGACGGCGCAGATCCTGGGCATGGCGCGGCACAACACCGTGTATTACCCGAACCTCACGATCAAGGGCGCGATCCAGGCGATCCGCGTGGTCAAGCCCATCTCGGCCGACAGGACCCTCATCGAGAGCTGGACCTTCCGCCTGAAGGGCGCGCCGCCCGAGCTGCTGCAGCGCACCACCATGTACAACCGCCTCATCAACTCGCCGTTCTCGGTGGTGGGCCACGACGACCTGCAGGCCTACCGCGGCATGCAGGCCGGCCTGCACGCCAGCGGCAACGAGTGGGTGAGCCTGCACCGCGACTACGACGAATCGGAACTGAAGGGCGGCGAGATCACCACGGGCGGCACCAACGAGTTGCCCATGCGCAACCAATATCGAAGCTGGGTGCAGCGCATGACGGAGACGATGTAATGGCCGCCGCCGATATCACCCGCCAGGACCTCGTCGACTTCGTCGTCAACGAAGCGCGCCTGCTCGACACCCGCCGCTACGAAGAGTGGAACGCGCTCTTCACCGACGACGCGTTCTACTGGATTCCGCTCGTGCCCGACCAGGAAGACGGCCTCAACCACACCTCGCACCTGTACGAGGACAAGCTGCTGCGCGAGCTGCGCATCGAACGCCTGAAGAGCCCGCGCGCGTTCTCGCAGCAGCCCCAAAGCCGCTGCCACCACCTGCTGCAGGTGCCCGTGGTCGAGACCTTCGACACCGAGGCCCGCCGCTTCGTGGTGCGCACCGAGTTCCACTACACCGAGTCGCAAGGCGACGAGCTGCAGTTCTACGTCGGCACCTTCTTCCACCACCTCACGGTGCAGGACGGCGCGCTGCGCATGACGCTCAAGCGCGTCGACCTGCTCAACTGCGACGCGGCGCTTCCGGCCGTGCAGCTCTTCATCTGAGGACGCGATGACCCACGCCACCGTCCACCAGGTGTTCGCCGCCACGGCCGCGCGCACCCCGCAGGCCGAATTCCTCTTCACCGAATCGGTGACCGCCGCCGCCTACGGCATCGCCGCCGGCGCCATCCGCTGGGGCGAAGCCGCCGCGCAGATCGAGCGGCTGCGCACCGCCTACGCGCAAGCCGGCTACGGCCACGGCCACCGCGTCGGCCTGTTGCTGGAGAACCGGCCCGCCTTCATCTTCCACTGGCTCGCGCTGAACGCGCTGGGCGCCAGCGTGGTGCCGATCAACGCCGAGATGCGCTCGGCCGAGCTGGTCTACCTCATCGGCCACAGCGAGATCGGCCTGGCCGTCACGCTGCCCGAGCGCGTCGCCGACCTGCAGGCTGCCGCCGCGCAAGCCGGCGTAGCCTTCGAGACCATGGGCCCCGACGACGCCGTGCCGCCCGCGAAGACCGCCGCGCCGCGCGCCGGCGAGTCCGTGGGCACCGACACCGAATGCGGCCTGCTCTACACCTCGGGCACCACGGGCCGGCCCAAGGGCTGCATCCTGAGCAACGCGTACTTCCTGCGCGCCGGCGAGTGGTATGCCGCGCTCGACGGCGTGTGCAGCATCCGCCCCGATGCCGAACGGGTGATCACGCCGCTGCCACTCAACCACATGAACGCGATGGCGTTCTCGACCATGGTCGTGCTCATTGCCGGCGGCTGCCTCGTGCAGCTCGACCGCTTCCACCCGAAGAGCTGGCTGGCCAGCGCGAAGGAAAGCGGCGCGACCATCGTCCACTACCTGGGCGTGATGCCCGCGATGCTGCTGTCGGCCCCCGCATCGGCGGCCGACCGCGACCACGCGATCCGCTGGGGCTTCGGCGCCGGGGTCGACCGCAAGAACCACGCGCCCTTCGAGGAACGCTTCGGCTTCCCGCTGGTCGAGGCCTGGGCCATGACCGAGACCGGCGCGGCCGCCTGCATCATGGCCAACCGCGAGCCGCGCCTCGTGGGCACCAGCTGCTTCGGGCGGCAGGAAGACTTCGTCGAGATCCGCCTCATGGGCGAGGACGGCAGCGACGTCGGCACCGACATGCCCGGCGAACTGCTGGTGCGCTCGGCCGGTGCCGACCCGCGCCGCTATTTCTTCTCCGGCTACCTGAAGGACGAAGAGGCCACGCGCGAAGCCTGGGCCGACGGCTGGTTCCACACCGGCGACCTCGTGCGCCGCGATGCCGACGGCAACTTCTTCTTCGTCGACCGCAAGAAGAACGTGATCCGCCGCAGCGGCGAGAACATCTCGGCCGTCGAGGTCGAGAGCGTGCTCAACCAGCACCCGGCCGTGAAGACCTCGGCCGTGGCCGCCACGCCCGATGTGGTGCGCGGCGACGAGGTGCTCGCTTGCATCGTGCTGCGCGAAGACAGCGACGTGGCGCAGCGGGAAGCAGTCGCGGCCAGCATCGTCCAGCACGCGCTCGCGCAGCTGGCGTACTACAAGGCGCCGGGCTACGTGGCCTTCGTCGACGCGCTGCCGCTCACGCCCTCGCAGAAGATCCAGCGCGGCCAGCTGCGCGAGATGGCGCAGTCGCTGCCGGGCCAGGGCCATTGCATCGACACGCGCTCCATGAAAAAGAGGCAGGCATGACGAAACGCAACCGGCTTTCCTACGAAGGCGTCGCGGTCGCGGTGCCCGTCACCGTGCCCTACGTGCGCTACTCCACGCGCACCGCGCACTGGTTCGTCGGCCAGGCCATCGACGCGTTGGTGCAGGCCAGCGGCGTGGCCAAGGAACAGATCGACGGCCTGTGCCTGAGCAGCTTTTCGCTCGCGCCCGACACGGCCGTGGGCGTCACGCAGCACCTGGGCCTGTCGCCGCGCTGGCTCGACCACATGCCCACCGGCGGCGCCTCGGGCGTGATGTGCCTGCGCCGCGCGGCGCGCGCCGTGCAGGCGGGCGATGCCGACATCGTCGCCTGCGTGGGCGCCGACACCAACCACGTCGACTCCTTTCGCCAGACGCTGGGCAGCTTCAGCAACTTCGCGCGCGACGCGAGCTATCCCTACGGCTCGGGCGGGCCGAACTCGATCTTCGCGTTCATCACCGCCAACTACATGCGCACCTACGGCGCCACGCGCGAAGACTTCGGCCGCATCTGCGTGGACCAGCGCACCAACGCGCTGGGCAACCCCAACGCCATGTTCAAGAAGGGCCTCACGCTCGACGAGTACATGGCCGCGCGGCCCATCTCCGACCCGATCCACCTGTTCGATTGCGTGATGCCCTGCGCCGGCGCCGACGCCTTCCTCGTGATGAGCGAGGAGCGCGCGCGCGACCTGGGCCTGGCGCACGTCGTGATCCGCGGCGCCATCGAGCGCCACAACGCCTACGCCGAAGACCCGGTGATGGTGCAGGGCGGCTGGCGCAAGGACCGCGACGACCTCTACGCACAGGCCGGCGTGCAGCCCGCCGCGCTCGACTTCGTGCAGACCTACGACGACTACCCCGTCATCGTGATGATGCAGTTCGAGGACCTGGGCTTCTGCGAGAAGGGCGAGGGCTCGGCCTTCGTGCAGGCGAACACCATGACCTTCGACGGCAGCTTTCCGAACAACACCAGCGGCGGCCAGCTCTCGGCCGGGCAGGCCGGTGCGGCGGGCGGCTTCCTCGGCATGGTCGAGGCGATCCGCCAATTGACCGACCAGGCCGGCGCGCGCGCCGTGCCCAACGCCCAGCTGGGCCTTGTCGCCGGCTTCGGCATGGTGACCTACGACCGCTGCCTGTGCACAGGCGCGGTCATCCTGGGGAGACCCGCATGACCATGCCCATGATGCGCCCCCCGCGCAAGAACCCGGTGCTGCGCACCCGGCAGATGAACCTGCCACCCGGCGCGCGCGGCCGTGTCGCGCTCGGCCTCACGGCCGCTGCCGCCGAAGGCCGCTTCGAGCTGCAGACCTGCGAAGACTGCGGCACCGTGCAGTACCCGCCGCGCGAGGTCTGCCACAAGTGCCTGTCGGCCGCGTTGCGCTGGCGCCAGCAGAGCGGCGAGGGCGCGCTGCTCGGCAGCACCACGCTGCACCACAGCAACGACCTGTTCTTTCGCGAGCGGCTGCCCTGGCGGCTGGGCCTGGTGCACCTGGATGCCGGCCCCACGCTCATGGTCCACCTGCACGGCGAGGTCGGCGATGCGCCCACGCGCGTGCGTGTCGGCGCCCGGCTCGACCGTGCCGGCCAGGCCGTCCTCATTGCTTTTCCGACTGAAGGGAGTCCCCACATGGCCGACGACAAGATGCTGCGCGAAATGACCAGCGACCCGAAGTTCCGCAAGGTGCTGGTGACCGACGGCAAGACCGAGACGGGCCAGGCCCTCGTGCGTGCGCTGGTGAAGGCCGGCGCCGACATCGTCTGGGTCGGCCATGCCGAACCGTGGAAGAAGATGGGCGACGGGCTCGACGACATCTCGGCCCTGCCGCAGGTCACGCTGGTGCCGCTGGACCTCACCAACGGCCGCCAGGTGACCGAGCTGGCCGGCTCCATCGGCGGCAAGGTCGACATCGTGATCAACAACGCCGAGGTGCACCGCACCTTCGGCATCAGTGCGCGCCGTGGCACCGACGTGGCCAAGGCCGAGATGGACATCAACTACTTCGGCCTGCTGCGCCTGGCGCAGGAGTTCGGCCCCGCGCTCAAGGGCCGCTCGGCCGACGGCGCGACGGGCGCGACGGCGTGGGTCAACCTGCTGTCGATCTATGCGCTGAGCAACTTCCCACCGCACGGCACCTTCAGCGCCTCGAAGGCCGCGGCGCATTCGCTGGCGCAGTGCCTGCGCGCCGAGATGCGGCCGGCCGGCATCCGCGTGATCAACGTGTTCCCCGGTCCCATCGACGACGAATGGAACCAGCACACGCCGCCGCCCAAGCTGGCACCCACCACGTTGGCCAACGCCATCGTGAAGGCGCTGCGCGACGGCGTGGAAGACGTGTACCCGGGCGACGTGGCGCAGGAGTGGCTGGAGCGCTGGCGCGACAACCCCAAGGTGCTGGAGCGCGAACTGGCCGCTGGCGGCTGAGCAGAGGAATCACACGATGACCACGACCACCAACGAACTGATGTCCGCCGCCGAAGTCCTCGGCAGCCTCGTGACCGCCATGGCCAGCGGCCGCATCCGCGTGATCGACCTCACGCAGACGCTCACGCCCGAGTTCCCGCAGATCGCGCTGCCGCCCGAGATGGGCCAGTGCTGGCCCTTCCGCATCGAGGAAGTGTCGAAATACGACGAGCGCGGCCCGGGCTGGTACTGGAACAACTTCTCCTGCGGCGAGCACACCGGCACGCACTTCGATGCGCCGATCCACTGGATCTCGGGCCGCGACCTGCCGAACAACTCGGTCGACACCATCCCCGTGCAGCACTTCGTGGCACCGGCCTGCGTGATCGACTGCTCGCCGCAGGTGAAGGACGATCCCGACTACCTGCTGACGCTCGAGGACATCGAGGCCTACGAAGCCGCGCACGGCCGCATCCCGAAGGGCGCGTGGGTGCTCATGCGCACCGACTGGTCCAAGCGCACCGACCCCGAGGCGTACCAGAACTTCGACGAGACCGGCCAGCACACGCCCGGCCCGAGCACCGAGGCCGTGCGTTTCCTGGTCGAGCAACGCGACGTGCTGGGCTTCGGCTCCGAAGCCATCGGCACCGACGCGGGGCAGGGCTACCACCTGCGTCCGCCGTACCCCTGCCACTACTACATGCACGGCGCGGGCCGCTACGGCCTGCAGTGCCTGAGCAACCTCGACCTGCTGCCGGCATCGGGCGCGGTGCTGATCTGCCCGCCGCTGAAGATCGAGAAGGGCAGCGGCAGCCCGCTGCGCGTGCTTGCCCTGGTGGGAGCCACGGCATGAGCGCCGCCGCCCCCAGGGTCGCGGCCGTCACCGGCGGCAGCGCCGGCATCGGCAAGGCCATCTGCGAAGACCTGCTCGCGCAAGGCTACGAGGTGATCTCGCTCGCGCGCCGCAAGGCCGAGATCGACCACCCGAAGATGCACAGCCTCGAGGTCGACCTGGCCGACCGCGCCGCCACCGGCCAGGCCGTGCGCGAACTGGTCGAGCGCTTCGCACCGACCACGATCGTCCACAACGCCGGCGTCATCCGCGCCGCGCTGCTGCCCGACGTGAAGCTCGACGACCTCGATGCGCTGGTCGACCTGCACCTGGGCTGCGCCATCCAGCTCGTGCAGGGCGCGCTGCCCGCGATGCGTGCGCAGCGCTTCGGCCGCGTGGTGCTGCTGTCGTCGCGCGCCGCGCTGGGCCTGGCCACGCGCACCAGCTACTCGGCCACCAAGGCCGGCATGCTGGGCATGGCGCGCACCTGGGCGCTGGAGCTCGCGGCCGACGGCATCACGGTGAACGTGGTGGCGCCGGGCCCGATCCGCACCGACATGTTCTACGACGTGGTCGAGGCCGGCAGCGAGAGGGAGCGCGCGCTCGCGGCCTCGGTGCCCGTCAAGCGCCTGGGCGAATCGGCCGACGTGGCACGCGCCGTGCGTTTCTTCGCCGCGCCAGAGAACAGCTTCGTCACCGGCCAGGTGCTGTACGTGTGCGGCGGCACCAGCGTCGGCAGCCTCGCCCTCTAGTTTCATTTCAGCGTCCGTTTCGTTCCGTTCCGTTCAAAAACATCACCTCTGGAGCATCGCCATGAAAGTCCTGAACCGAATTCGCACCCTCGCGGCCGTCGCCGCGGGCCTCGGCGCGCTGAGCGCCGCCAGCGCGTGGGCCGCCGATCTCAAGGTCGGCTTCATCACCTCGCTGTCGGGGCCGGTGTCGTCGCTGGGCATTCCGTACGAAAAGGGCATGAAGGCCGCGCTCGCCTACAAGGCCGACCTGGGCGGCCGCAAAATCCAGCTGGTGCAGCTCGACGACGCGTCCGACCCGACCACGGCCGCGCGCAACGCACGCAAGATGATCGACGAGGACAAGGTCGACGTCATCATCGGCACGGCCGGCTCGCCCGGTGCGCTGGCCATTGCCGGCGTGGCGCGCGAAACCAAGACGCCGCTGATCTCCATCGCCAACGCCAACCTGCCGGGCGAGGAGGGCGCGTGGATGGTCACGCTGCCGCAGCCCGCGCCGCTCATGGTGAGCGCGGTGGTCGAGCGCATGAAGAAGTCGGGCGTGAAGACGGTGGGCTACATCGGCTTCTCCGACGCCTGGGGCGACCTGGTGTACGGCGCGCTGCAAAAGAGCGCCGAGCCGGCCGGCATCAAGATCGTGTCGAACGAGCGCTATGCGCGCGGCGACGCTTCGGTGACCGGGCAGGTGCTGAAGATCGTGGCGCTGCGCCCCGACGCGGTGATCACCGGCACCTCGGGCACGCCCGGCGCGCTGCCGTACCTCGCACTTTCGGAGCGCGGTTACAAGGGCCAGATCTACGGCATGCACGCGCTCATCAACCCCGACTTCGTGCGCGTGGGCGGTGCCTCGGTCGAAGGCCTGCTGGCCCCCACGGGCCCGGTGATCGTGGCCGAGCAGCTGCCCAACGACAACCCGATCCGCAAGGTGTCGATGGACTTCCGTGCGGCGTATCAAAAGGCCAACGGCGCGCCGCCGACCGACGCCTTCTCGGCCTACACCTTCGACGCCTGGCTGGTGTACCTGGACGCCGCCCAGCGCGCGCTGACCACCAAGGCCGAGCCGGGCACGCCGCAGTTCCGCCTGGCGCTGCGCGATGCCATCGTGAGCACGAAGGAGCTGGTGGGCACGCACTCGGTCTACAACTTCAAGCCGACCGAGCGCTACGGCTCGGACGACCGTTCGCGCGTCGTCGTGAAGCTCGAGAAGGGCCAGTGGAAGCTGGTGCCCTGAACGCCCTCGCGTCGATCCGATGAACGCCGCCCACCCCATGCACCCGCTTCTTCGCTCCCTGCGTCGCCGGCGCGCGGCCGGCACCGTGCTGTTCGCCGCCGCGCTGCTGGCCGGCTGCGCCGCGACCGCACCCGGCGGCAGCGGTGAAGTCACCATCAAGCGCGACCGCTACGGCGTGCCGCACGTCTACGCCAGCGACACGCGTGGCCTGTTCCACGGCTTCGGCTATGCCGTCGCCGAAGACCGGCTCTACCAGCTGGAGATGGCGCGGCGCTCGGGCAACGGCAGCGTGGCCGAGGTGCTGGGGGCCGAGTTCGTCGCGACCGACAAGGCCACGCGCTCCAACATCGATCCGGTGTCGATCCGCCGCCAGATCGATGCGCTGAACGCGGACGACCGCGCCATGTTCGAAGGCTACGCCGCGGGCGTCAACGCGCGCATCCGCGACGTGCTGGCCGACCGCGCGAAGTTGATGCCGCGCGAGTTCATCGACAACGGCTTCGAGCCGGCGCCCTGGACCGCCGACGACGTGGCCATGGTCTGGATCGGCCTGATCCTCAACCGCTTCTTCGCGGGCACGGCCGAGGTCGCGAACCTCTCGCTGCTCAACCAGCTCAAGGCCGCGCGCGGCGACGTGGCCGGCCTGCAGCTGTACGAGCAGCTGCGCTGGCTCGAAGACCCCACCGCGCCGACCATCGTGCCGCGCGGCAACGCGAACCGGCTGGCGAGCGCCGAGCCCGGCGACGCCGCGCTCGCGCCGGTCTCCGCGCAGGCCGCCGCCGACTTCCGCGCCACGCAGGTCGCCCGCATGGGCCTGGCCGCCACCGAAGGCATGCCCACCGCGAGCAACGCGTGGGTGCTCGGCCCCTCGCGCACCAAGGAAGGCGTGGCCGTCCTGTACAACGGTCCGCAGCAGGGCTTCAACAACCCGTCGTTCGTGCACGGCATCGGCCTGCACGGCGCGGGCTACGACCTCACGGGCCTCACGCCCATCGGCCTGCTGCCCGTGCTGTTCGGCACCAACGGCACCATCGCCTGGGGATCGACGGTGGGCTCGCTCGACACCAACGACATCTACCAGGAAGAACTGAACCCGGCCAACCGCCACGAATACAAGTACGACGGCGCTTACCGCCCGATGACCCGGCGCACCGACGTCATCCGCGTGAAGGGCGCCGCGCCGCAGAGCGTGGACATCTACGCCACGGTGCACGGCTTCGTGCAGAGCTGGGACGTGGACAACGCCCGCGCCTACACCGCGCACAGCACCTGGCAGGGCCGCGAGGTCGAGACCATGCTCGGCTGGGCGCGTGCCGCACGGGCGCGCGACTGGTCGGGCTTTCTTGCACAGGGCGAGCGCGTGGCCGCGTCCATCACCTGGTTCTACGCCGACGTGGCGGGCAACATCGGCGCCGTGGGCCTGGGCCGCATGCCGCGCCGCCCGGCCACGCAGGACATCCGCTTTCCCGCGCGCGGCGACGGCAGCATGGAGTGGCAGGGCAGCCTGCCGTTCAGCGCCAACCCGCGCGCCTACAACCCCGCGCAGGGCTACCTCGCGAGCTGGAACAACCAGATCGCCGAAGGCCTGCGCGCGGACGGCGCCAACTTCTCACATGTCGACCGCGTGGCCGAAATCCATGCGCAGCTGCAGGGCACGGCCAAGCTGGGCGCCGACGAGGTCTGGCGCGTGAGCCAGGGCGCGGCATTGGCCGACCTGAACGCGCGCTACTTCGTGCCCCTCATCGTCGACGCGGCCAAGGGCCTGCCGGTCGGCGACCCCGCGCGCCGCGCGGCCGACCTGCTCGCCAACTGGGACCTGAAGAACCGCGTCGCCCCGGGTGGCGAGGTGTACGACAACCGCGCCACCACCGTGCTGCGCGCCTGGCTGGGCGCGATGTCGCGGCGCCTGCTGGCCGACGACCTGCCGCCGGCCGTGTTCGCCACCTACGCCAACCTCGGCTACCCCACGCTCACGCCGCGCGGCTCGCCGGGCAGCGCCCAGCCCGCGGCCGTGGCCAAGCTGCTCTGGAACGCGCTGAGCGGCCCGGCCTCGGGCGTGCCGCAGCGCCACGACTTCTTCAACGGGCAGGACCCGCGCACGATGGTGCGCGCCGCGCTGACCGATGCGGTGGGCGAGCTGCGCACGCGCCTCGGGCCCGACATGGCCGCGTGGACCACGCCCGTGGTGCGGCATCGCTTCTCGCGCATCAACGCCATCGGCGTGCCGTGGGCCGGCGCGGGCGACGAGCCCGAGGTCAGCCCCTACATGAACCGCGGCACGCTCAACTACCGCGTCGTGCTGCGCCCGGGCGCGCTCGACATGTGCTCGGTCGCGGCGCCGGGGCAGAGCGGCTTCGTGAGCCCGGCCGGCGTGCGCGACCGCCACTACGCCGACCAGCTGGCGCTGTTCGAGCGCTTCGAATGCAAGCCGGAGCGGCTCACGCCCGCGCAGGTCGACGCTGACCTCGAATCGCGCCGCAGCTTGCGCTACTGACCCGTCCCTCGTCCCCATTCCAACCCCCGAAGAGGAAGCTCCCATGAAGAAAATCTCCCGCCTTGGCCTCGCGCTGCTGGCCGCCTTCACCGCCGTCGGTGCGGCGGCGGCAGACCTCAAGATCGGCTTCATCAGCTCGCTCTCGGGGCCGGTCGCGGCGCTGGGCGTGCCCTACGAGAAGGGCATCCGCGCGGCCATCGCCGAGCGGCCCGAGATCGGCGGGCGCAAGGTGCAGCTCATCGTGCTCGACGACGCGTCCGACCCGACCACCGCCGGGCGCAACGCGCGCAAGCTGGTGACGGAAGACAAGGTCGACGTGCTCATCGGCACCTCGGGCGTGCCGGGCGCGATGGCCATCGCCTCGGTGGCGCGCGAGCTCAACACGCCGCTGATCTCGCCCACGCCCGTGACCATCCCGGGCGCGGACGGCGCATGGACCGTCACCGTGTCGCAGCCGTTCCCGCTCATGGTGGCGGGCGTGGTCGAGCGCATGCAGAAGTCGGGCGTGAAGACGGTCGCCTTCATCGGCTTCTCGGACGCGCTGGGCGACCTGGCCTACGACTCGCTCGTGAAGAGCGCCGCCACCGCCGGCATCAAGGTGGTGGCCAACGAGCGCTATGCGCGCAGCGATTCGTCGGTGGCCGGGCAGATCCTGAAGATCGTCGCGGCGCGGCCCGACGCGGTGTTCGCCGGCAACTCGGGCACGCCGGGCGCGCTGCCTTACCTTGCACTGGCCGAACGCGGCTACAAGGGCAAGATCTACGGCACGCACGGCCTCATCAACGCCGACTTCGTGCGCGTGGGCGGCACGGCCATCGACGGCCTGCAGGTGCCCAGCGGCCCGGTGCTGGTGGCCGACCAGCTGCCCGACAGCAACCCCATCAAGAAGGTCGCGATGGGCTTTCGCGCTGCGTACCAGAAGGCGAACGGCGCGGTGCCCACCGATGCCTTCTCGTCGTACACCTACGACGCCTACCTGCTGCTGGCCGACGCGGCCTCGCGCACCAAGGGCGAGCCCGGCACGCCGCAGTACCGCACGGCGCTGCGCGATGCCATCGTGGGCACGAAGGAGCTGGTGGGCACGCACGGCATCTACACCTTCAAGCCCGACGACTGCTACGGCTCGGACCAGCGCGGCGTCGTGATCGTGCAGATGAACAAGGGCCAGTGGAAGCTCGTTCCCTGACCCCGGTCTAGCCAAAGCCCACCGCCATGACCGCCTACCGCAACCGCCCCGATCTCGTCGCGGCGCTGGTCCGCGACGACCGGGTGCACCGCGACCTGTACCTCAGCGACGAACTGTTCGCGCTGGAGCAGGAGCGCCTGTTCGCCCGCACCTGGGTCTTCCTGGGCCATGCCAGCCAGGTGCCGGCGGCGGGCGACTTCGTCACGCAGGAGATCGCGGGCCGCCCGCTGCTCATGGTGCGCCAGCCCGACGGCGCGGTGCATGTCATGTACAACCGCTGCGCCCACAAGGGCACGCAGCTGGTGACCGACGAGAGCGGCAACACCGGCCGCTTCTTTCGCTGCCCGTACCACGCGTGGACCTACAAGCTGGACGGCGCGCCGCTGGGCCTGCCGCTGAAGAACGGCTACGAGGGCACGCAGCTCAAGGCCTGCGAGTCGGGGCAGGGGCTGTCGGTGGTGAAGCACGTGAAGGTGTACCGCGACTTCGTGTTCGTGCGCCTGTCCGACACCGGCCCGTCGTTCGAGGACTACTTCGGCGAGGTGCTGGGCGCGCTCGACAACATGGTCGACCGCTCGCCCGAGGGCAAGCTCACCGTGGGTGGCGGCGTGCTGCGCAACATCGTCCATTGCAACTGGAAGATGTACCTGGAGAACATCAACGACACGGTGCACCCGATGTCGACGCACGAGTCGGCCACCAAGGCGGCCGAGGCGCTGTGGGAAGGGCATGCGCCCACCGACCCCAAGCCGATGGCGATGGAGCAGATATTGCCCTTCGGCTCGGGCTACGAGTTCTTCGACCAGATGGGCGGGCGCGTGTTCGCCAACGGCCACAGCGTGCTGGGCGTGAACTTCAGCATCCACTCCAACTACGCGCAGCTGCCCGAGTACGAGGCCGCGATGCAGGCCGCGCACGGCGTAGAGCGTGCCGCCGACATCCTGCAGCGCTCGCCGCAGAACTCGGTGCTGTACCCCAGCCTGTCGGTCAAGGGCTCGCCGCAGGCCATCCGCGTGATCCGTCCGCTGGCGGCCGACCGCACGCTCATCGAGGCCTGGAGCTTCCGCGCGGCCGGTGCGCCCGCGCTGCTGTTCGAGCGCGCCATGAGCTACAACCGGCTCGTGTTCTCGCCCATGTCGGTGGTGGCGCACGACGACGTGCACCTGTTCGAGAGCATCCAGAAGGGCCTGCGTGCCGGCGGTAACGAGTGGATCAGCCTGCACCGCAACCACGACCCGGCCGAGACGCAGCAGGCCACGGTGACCACCAACGGCACCAACGAGCTGCTCATGCGCAACCAGTTCCGCGCCTGGGCCCGGGCCATGACGCCGGAGGTGGCGGCATGAACGACCCGCGCGACTTCATCGCCCACGAGGCGGCCCTGCTCGACGCGCGCCGCTTCGACGACTGGCTGTCCCTGTTCGCCGACGACGGCCACTACTGGGTGCCGCTGCTCGGCGCGGCACAGGCCGATCCGTTCTCGCACAACTCGCTGGCCTACGAAGACCGGCTGCTGCTGCAACTGCGCGTGGAGCGGCTGAAGAACCCGCGCGCGCATTCGCAGCACCCGGCCAGCCACAGCCAGCATGTGCTGCAGCCCTCGCGCATCGAGGAAGAGGGCGCCGACGACGTGCGCCTGCGCACGCCATTTCTCTACATCGAGGCGCGCGGCGACGACCAGCTGCTGCTGAGCGGTACCGCCCGCCACCACCTCGTCCGCACACCCACGGGCTGGTCCATCCGCGAGAAGCGCATCGACCTGCTCAACCCCACGCGCGCCTTGCCCGCGATCCAGTTGTTCATCTGAGTTTCCGTTCCTTCCATCCTTCCTCACTGGAGCTACGACATGAAGAACCTGATGCAGACCTTGACGCGCGGTGCCCTCGCCGCGGCGCTGACCGCCTGTGGTGTGGCGAGCGCACTGGCGGCCGACCTCAAGGTCGGACTCAGCGTGTCGCTGTCGGGGCCCAACTCCTCGCTGGGCGTGCCGTACGCCAAGGGCATGCAGGCCGCGCTGGCCTACAAGGGCGAGGTCAACGGCCGCAAGATCCAGCTCGTGGTGCTCGACGACGGCTCCGACCCGACCACGGCCGGGCGCAACGCGCGCAAGCTCATCGAGGACGAAAAAGTCGACGTGCTCATGGGCACCTCGGGCGTGCCGTCGGCCATCGCGATGGCACAGGTGGGCAAGGAGGCGAAGACGCCGATGATCGGCCTCACGCCCATCCTGCTCGACCCCAACGAGAACCCGTGGGTCATGACGGTGGCGCAGCCCACGCAGCTCATGATCGACGCGGTGGTCGAGCGCATGAAGCGCAACAACGTCAAGACCGTGGGCTACATCGGCTTTTCCGACGCCTGGGGCGACCTGGTCTACGAGGCCCTCATGAAGGCCGCACCGGGCGCCGGCATCAAGGTGGTGAGCAACGAGCGCTACGCGCGCGCCGACGCCTCGGTGACCGGCCAGGTGCTGAAGATCGTGGCGCTGCGTCCCGACGCGGTGATGACCGGCGGCGCCGGCACGCCGGGCGCGCTGCCGTTCCTGGCGCTGCAGGAGCGCGGCTTCAAGGGCGGCGTGTACGGCCAGCACGGCCTGATCAACCCCGACTTCGTGCGCGTGGTCGGCGCGGCCGGCCAGAACGCGCTCATGCCCACGGGCCCGGTGATCGTCGCCGAGCAGCTGCCGGCCGACTACCCGACCAAGAAGATCGCGACCGACTTCCGCGCCGTGTTCCAGAAGGTCAACAACGCACCCACCAGCGACGCCTTCTCGGCCTACTCGTTCGACGGCTGGCTGGTGTTCGCCGACGCCGCTTCGCGTGCCATGAAGAAGGCCGAGCCGGGCACGCCCGAGTTCCGCGTGGCGCTGCGCGACGCCATCTTCAGCACGAAGGAAGTGGTCGGCACGCACGGCGTCTACACCTTCAAGCCCGGCAGCCTGTACGGCGTGGACGAGCGCGCGCGCGTGATCGTCAAGCTCGACAACGGCCAATGGAAGCTCGCCCCTTGAATCTCCTGTTTCCCTTCACGACAACGACAACGATGACTCCGACTGAGGTTTTTCTATGAACTGGGACGTGGCATTGATCCTCGTCACCGACGGCCTGGCCAACGGTGCCGTCTATCTGCTGGCCGGGCTCGGGCTGGTGCTGATCTTCTCGGTCACGCGGGTGGTGTTCGTGCCGTTCGGCGACATCGCGGCCTTTGCCGCGCTGTCGCTGGCGGCTTTCGAAACCGGCCGCGTGCCGCCGACCATCGGCATGGTCGCGGTGCTGGCCGCGCTGGCGCTGGCCACCGAAGTCGGCAGCCTGCTGCGGCGCGGCGAGACCGCGCGCATTCCGAAGGCGGTGCTCATGTGGGGCGTGCTGCCCGCCATTCCGTGCGTGCTCGCCTGGCTGGCGGCGCGGCCCGGCGTGCCGGTGGCCGTGCACATCGCGGTGGCCGTGCTGCTGGTGGTGCCCATCGCGCCGTTGCTGGCACGCGTGGTGTTCCAGCCGATCGCCGATGCCTCGGTGCTGGTGCTGCTGATCGTGTCGCTGGCGCTGCACTTTCTGCTCTCGGGCCTGGGCCTGCTGTTCTTCGGGCCCGAGGGCTCGCGCACCACGCCGCTCACGAGCGCGGTGTTCACGCTGGGCGACGGCTTCACGGTCAGCGGCCAGGTGGTGCTGATGGTGGGGGCGGCCGTGGTGCTGAGCGGGCTGTTCTTCCTGGTGTTCGAGCGCACCGTGGCCGGCAAGGCGCTGCGCGCCACGGCCGTGAACCGCGTGGGCGCGCGGCTGGTCGGCATCCGGCCGGTGCGCACGGCGCTGCTGGCCTACGGCTGCGCCTCGCTGCTGGCGGGGCTCATCGGCGTGCTGATCGCGCCGGTGACCACCATGTACTACGACTCGGGTTTCATCATCGGCCTGAAGGCCTTCGTGGCCGCGATCATCGGCGGGCTCGTGAGCTACCCGATGACGGCCATCGGCGCGCTGGCGGTCGGCGTGGTTGAGAGCTTCGCGTCGTTCTGGAGCGGCGCGCTGAAAGACGTGATCGTGTTCAGCCTGCTGATCCCGGTGCTCATGCTGCGCTCCTTCATGGCGGCCCATTCGGAAGAGGAAGAAGACGAGGTGGACCAATGAACGGCAACACGAAACGCATGGCGTGGATCGCGGGCGTGATCGTCGTGCTGGCCCTGGTGCCGGCCGTGGCGGGCAGCTTCACGGTCTCGCTGCTCAACGACATCGGCATCGGCGCACTGGTGGCGCTGGGCCTCGTGCTGCTCACCGGCGTGGGCGGCGCCACCTCGTTCGGGCAGGCGGCCTTCGTGGGCATCGCGGCCTACGCCACGGCGTGGCTCACGACCGCGCAGGGCCTGTCGCCGTGGCTGGGGCTCCTGTTCGCGCTGCTGCTCACGGGCCTGTCGGCGCTGGCCATCGGCATGCTCACGCTGCGCCTGGGCGGGCACTTTTTGCCGCTGAGCACCATCGCCTGGGGGCTGTCGATCGCGATGCTGTTCGGCAACGTCGATGCGCTCGGTCGCCACACGGGCCTGTCGAACATTCCGGCGTTGCAGATCGGCGGCTGGTCGCTGGCCGATCCGCGCGCGATGTACTACCTGATCTGGGTCGTGGTCGGGCTGGCCTGCCTGTTCAGCCACAACCTGCTGCAGTCGCGCCCCGGCCGCGCGATTCGCGGGCTGCGCGGCGGCGCCACGCTGCTGGCCAGCGTGGGGGCGGATGCGTACCGCGTGCGGCTGTCGCTGTTCGTCACGGCCGCGCTGTTCGCGGGGCTGGCGGGCTGGCTCTATGCGCACATGAACCGCTTCGTGAGCCCGTCGCCCTTCGACGTGCGCGCCAGCATCGAGTACCTGCTGATGGCCGTGGCCGGCGGGCTCGGGCAGCTGGCGGGCGCGCTGGTGGGCGCGGCGCTGGTGCTGGTGCTGAAGAACGGCCTGCAGGACGTGCTGCCGATGCTCACGCAGCGCGCGGGCCAGCTGGAGGCCGTGGCCTTCGCGGCGCTGTTCATCCTGCTGCTGCACTTTGCGCGCGGCGGCGTGATGGGCCTGCTGCGGCGCTGGACGCGCCGGCGCGCCGCGCCGCAGGGCGCCTCGCGCTACACCGGTGCGCCGGTCGAGCCGCTGCCGCACCGGCAGCTGCCGGCGCGCGGCACGCAGGTGCTGTCGGTCAACGGCGCCGTGAAGCGCTTCGGCGGGCTGGTGGCGGTGAACGACGTGAGCTTCGACGTCAAGGCGGGCGAGATCATCGGCCTCATCGGGCCCAACGGCGCGGGCAAGTCGACCATGTTCAACCTGCTGACCTGCACGCTGCCGATGAGCGCGGGCCAGGTGCGCTTTCTCGAGCACGACATCGCCGGCATGCCGCAGCGCGCGGTGGCGCGGCTCGGACTGGCGCGCACCTTCCAGCACGTGAAGCTGCGCCCGCACATGAGCCTGCTGGACAACGTGGCGCTGGGCGCGCACTCGCGCACGCGCTCGGGCATCCTGAAGGCGGGCCTGCGGCTGGACCGCACGGAAGAAAGCCAGATCCTGCAGGAGGCGCAGCGCCAGCTCGACCGCATCGGCCTGGGCGACCGCGCGCACGAGCTCGCGGGCAGCCTGCCGCTGGGCACGCAGCGCATCCTGGAGATTGCGCGCGCGCTGGCCGCCGACCCCGTGCTCCTGGTGCTCGATGAGCCCGCGGCCGGCCTGCGCCGCAAGGAAAAGATGGCACTCGGTGACCTGCTGCGCAAGCTGCGCGAGGAGGGCGTGACCATCCTGATCGTCGAACACGACATGGACTTCGTGATGAAACTGGTGGACCGTTTGGTGGTGATGAACTTCGGCTCCAAGCTCGTGGAGGGCGTGCCATCGGCGGTGCGCGCGGACGAGCGTGTGCAGGCCGCATACCTCGGGAGCGTCGTATGACCGCGATGCTGGAGATCGGTGATCTGCACGTGTCGTACGGGCAGGTCGAGGCCGTGCGCGGCGTGTCGCTCGACGTGCAGCGGGGCCAGATCATCTCGGTGATCGGCCCCAACGGCGCGGGCAAGACCACGCTGCTGGCCGCGGCCATGGGCCTGCTGCCGTGCAAGGGCAGGCTGCGCTTCGAAGGCGAAGACCTGCAGGGGCTCGATGTGGAGTCGCGCGTGGAGCGCGGCCTGTGCCTCGTGCCCGAGCGGCGCGAGCTGTTCGGCGAGCTCACCGTGCTCGACAACCTGCAGCTCGGCGCCTACGCCAAGCGGCTGCGCGGCGACGCAATGAAGCGGCAGCTGCAGTCGGTGTACGACCGCTTCCCGCGGCTGGCCGAGCGCCGCGCGCAACGCGCCGACACGCTCTCGGGCGGCGAGCGGCAGATGCTGGCCGTGGGCCGAGCGCTCATGTCGGCGCCGCGCCTGCTGATGCTCGACGAGCCCAGCCTGGGCCTGGCGCCGCTGATCGTGCGCGACATCCTCACCATCGTGCGCAAGCTGCGCGACGACGGCGTGTCGATCCTGCTGGTGGAGCAGAACGCACGCGCCGCGCTCGAAAGCTCGGACGAAGGCTATGTGCTGGAGACCGGCGAGATCGCGCTGTCGGGTGCTTCCGGTGACCTCGCGAGCGACCCGCGCGTGCAGGCCACCTATCTCGGCGGAGGCACGCACGATGACGAGTGACCCGCGCGCGGTGCCGCCGGCGCAGCGCACGCTGCCCGCCATGCTGCAGCGGCAGGCGACGCTGTTCGGCAACCGCCCGCTGCTGCGCATCGCGGGCCGGCAGTGGACGCACGCCGATGCGGCCGATGCGGCGGCCACGCGCGCCGGCGCGCTCGCACAGCACGGCGTGGCGTGCGGCGACCGCATCGCCGTCATGTGCGGCAACCGCATCGAGTTCCTCGACACCTTCCTCGGCGCGGGCTGGCTCGGCGCCTCGGTCGTGCCGGTCAACACCGCGTCGATGGGGCCGCAGATCGAGTACTTCCTCGCGAACAGCGAGGCGAAGCTGCTGGTGATCGAGGCAGGCTTTCTCGATCGGTTGGCGACGGCCGACCTGGCCCGCACGGCGCTGCGCGAGGTGTGGGTGGTGGGTGAGGCCGAAACGCCATGGACGCCGCCCGCCGGCGTGCGCGTGTCGGCCTACCCGCCGGGCGCGCAGGCCCTGCCGCCCGCGCCGGTGCAGCCGGGCGACCCGCTCGCCATCCTCTACACCTCGGGCACCACGGGCCCGGCCAAGGGCGTCATCTGCCCGCAGGCGCAGTACTTCTGGTGGGGCGTGAACAGCGCCGAGGTGCTCGGTGTCGGCCGCGACGACGTGCTGTGCACCACGCTGCCGCTGTTTCACATCAACGCGCTCAACACCTTCGCGCAGGCCGCGCTCACCGGGGCCGAGGTGGTGTTCGAGTCGCGCTTCTCCGCCTCGGGCTTCTGGCCCGCGATGCGCGCCAACGGCGCGACGGTGGTCTACCTGCTCGGCGCGATGGTGCCCATCCTGCTGGCCCAGCCCGAAGGCGAGGGCGAGCGCAACCACCGCGTGCGCACCGGCCTCGGGCCCGGCGTGCCCGCGGCCGCGGGGCGGGCCTTCAAGGCGCGCACGGGTGTGGCGCTGCTCGAAGGCTACGGCTCGACCGAGACCAACTTCGCCATCGCCACCGCGCCCGATTCGCCGCGCGGCGGCGTCATGGGCTGGCTGCGCCCCGGCTTCCAGGCCTGCGTGGCCGACGAAGACGACGTGCCGCTGCCGCCCGGCGAGGCCGGCGAACTGCTGCTGCGTGCGGACGAGCCCTATGCCTTTGCCAGCGGTTACTTCCACATGCCCGAGAAGACCGTCGAGGCCTGGCGCAACCTGTGGTTCCACACCGGCGATCGCGTGGTGCGCGATGCCGACGGCGCGTTCCGCTTTGTCGACCGCATCAAGGACGCGATCCGCCGGCGCGGCGAGAACATCTCGTCCTTCGAGGTCGAGCAGGTGCTGCTGAGCCACCCCGGCGTGGCCTCGTGCGCGGTGTACCCCGTGCGCTCCGAGCTGGCCGAAGACGAGGTGATGGCCGCGCTGGTGGCGCGCGATGGCGTCGTCATCGACCCGGCCGAGCTGGCGCGTTTCTGCGAAGGTCGGCTGCCGTACTTCGCGGTGCCGCGCTACATCGACCTCTTGCCCGACCTGCCGCGCACCGAGAACGGCAAGGTGCAGAAGTTCAAGCTGCGCGAGCGCGGCGTGGGGCCGCAGACCTGGGACGGTCGGCCCGCCAAAGCCGGATGACACACGCCACCGCGCTTCCGCTGGCAGGGCGCGTGGCCTTCGTCACCGGCGCGGGGCAGGGGCTGGGCGCGGCCATCGCGCGCGGGCTGGCGCAGGCCGGTGCGCGCGTGGCGGTGGCCGATATCGATCAAGCCAATGCCCAGGCCGTTGCCGCCGAGGTGAACGGCCTCGCACTGCCGCTCGATGTGCGCGATGAGCAGGCCTTCAGCGACCGCTTCGCGCAGGCCGTGGCGCACTTCGGCGCCGTCGACATCCTGGTCAACAACGCGGCGCGCACGCCGACCACCTCGCTGTGGGACATCACGCCCGCCGAGTGGGACGACGTGCTTGCCATCAACCTGCGCGGCAGCTTCTTCGGCTGCCGCATCGCCGGAAGGCACATGCGCGAACGCGGCGCGGGCCGCATCGTCAACCTGGCCTCGCTGGCCGGGCAGCAGGTCAGCAGCGCCACCGGCGTGCACTACGCGGCCAGCAAGGCCGGCCTGCTGGCGCTGACGCGTGCCTTTGCGCAGGAACTGGCGCCGCACGGCGTGACCGTGAACGCGCTGGCCCCCGCCGCCATCGACAGCCCCGCGCTCGCTGCGTTGGCACCCGAGCGGCAGCAGGCGCTGAAGGACGGCATCCCGCTGGGCCGCTTCGGCCTGGCCGACGAGGTGGCCGCCGCCGTCGTCTACCTGGCCTCGCCGGCCGCCGCCTTCATGACCGGGGCGACGCTGGACCTCAACGGCGGCCGTTTCATGCGGTAGCACCCTGCTGGTGCGCAAATGGCTAAAATGATTCAGAACTAAACCATTCAGGTATGCACACAAATTCGCTCACTGGCCGTCATGCCCTCGTCACCGGCGCCGCTCGCGGCATCGGCGCAGAGATCGCCCGCACCCTCGCTGCCCAGGGCGCTGTGCTGACTTTGCTGGGCCGCGATGCGCAGGCCCTGCAGCGCGTGGCCGAGACCCTGGCCGGCAGCGGCCACGGCGTGGTGGCGGCAGACGTGGCCGACCCGCAGGCCGTGCAGTCGGCCTTTGCGCAGGCGCGGGCCGAGCGCGGGGCGGTGACCGTGCTGGTCAACAACGCGGGCGCCGCCGAGAGCGCGCCGTTCCTGAAGACCTCGGTCGAGCTGTGGCAGCGCATGCTGTCGGTCAACCTCACCGGCAGCTTCCTGTGCGCACAGGCCGCGCTGCCCGACATGCTCGACGCCGGCTGGGGCCGCATCGTCAACATCGCCAGCACGGCGGGCCAGAAGGGCTACGCCTACGTGTCGGCCTACACCGCCGCCAAGCACGGCGTGATCGGCCTCACGCGCGCGCTGGCACTCGAGGTGGCGCGCAAGGGTATCACCGTGAACGCCGTGTGCCCGGGCTACACCGACACCGACATCCTGCGCAACAGCGTCGCCAACGTGGTCGGCAAGACCGGCCGCAGCGAAGCCGATGCACTGGCCGAGTTCTCCAGCGTGAACCCGCAAAAGCGCATCGTGCAGCCGGCCGAAGTGGCCGACGCCGTGCGCTGGCTGTGCGGCGAGGGCGCCGCGTCGGTCACGGGCCAGTCGATCTCCGTTTCCGGAGGAGAAGTCACATGAGTCGCAACGATGCCTCCCACGCCGTGCTGAGCGACGCCGAAGAACTCGGCCACGAAGCCCGCGCCGGCCATGAAGACCACGCCATGCTCAAGCTGTGGCTGCGCATGCTCGCGAGCACCACGCAGATCGAGGCCGAGATCCGGCGCCGGCTGCGCGAGCGCTTCGGCATCTCGCTGGCGCGCTTCGACTACATGGCGCAGCTGTACCGCTACGAAGACGGCCTGAAGATGCGCGTGCTCTCGCGCTACCTCATGGTGACTGGCGGCAACGTCACCGGCCTGACCGACGAGCTCGAGCGCGAAGGCATGGTGGCGCGCGCGCCCAGCCCCGACGACCGCCGCGCCTGGATCGTGAGCCTCACGCCCGAAGGCCGCAACGCCTTCGAAGCCATGGCCACCGAGCACGAGCAATGGATCCTCGAGATGTTCTCGGGCCTGGACATGAAGACCGTCAAGCAGATGCACAACCAGCTCGGGCTGCTGCGCGTGCACGTGATGCGCGGCGACGGCGCGGTCGAGGACCGCGCATGAGCGGCGAGGGCGGTGGTGTGGAGTTCCAGCGCCCGCGCCTGATCCGCTTTTCCGACTGCGACCCGGCAGGCATCGTCTTCTATCCGCAGTACTTCGTGATGCTCAACGGCTTGGTCGAAGACTGGGTGAGCGAGGGGCTCGGCGTGGGCTACCACGCACTGATCGGCGAGCGCCGCGTCGGCCTGCCGACCGTGAAGCTCGACGCCGACTTCCGCGCCGTGAGCCGCATGGGCGACCGCGTGATGCTCGGCCTCTCGGTGGCACAACTGGGTTCGCGCTCGATCACGCTCGCGTTGCGCTGTTTCGAGCCCACCACGGGCGAAGTGCGCATGCAGGTGCGGCAGGTGCTGGTGACGACCTCGCTCGACACCCACCGCGCCATCGCCGTGCCGGACGACATGCGCGCGGCCATCCTGCGCGATGCGCCGGCGCTGGCTGCTGCCGAGCCCGCTGGCAAGGCCTGAGCAAGGCTAGGGCGCCGGCGCAGGGCCGTCCGCAGGCTCGAGCGCCTTCTTCTCCTGCGCGTGCTTCTTCAGCCAGCCGCTGAGTTCCCGCTTTCCCTTCGCATTGGCCTGGCGCCACGCCTCACGCGCGGCGGCCACGAAGCGCTCTTCCGCCGCATCGGGCGGTGCTTCTGAAGGCGCGGTGTTGTCTTCGTCGAGCCAGCCGGCGGCCACGTCGCAGTGCCGTTCGATCTGCCGTGCGAGCTTGTCGCCGATGGGCCGCGCACTCTTGATCTGGCTCCACATGCTCGGAGAGATTTCGAGCTTGCGTGCGAACGCCTGGTCGAGCCCCTTGGCGGGCAGGCCCGCCGCGACGGCGTCCTCGAGAAAGCGGCGATGCAGCACAAGCGCATTGCGGCGGCGCGCGACGGTGGTATGGGGCACTGTTCAAAAACAACAACAAGACAAGAAAAGATTGTCCCGGTTGTTGACGTCGCCGTAAACACTCTTTACAGTTGCCTCCAATTCACGGCACCAGCCGTCCCTTTTTTCCAACCCCTTACAGCCGACAGCGGCAATTTTTGACCAGGAACCATCGTGAACACCGCACTGATCCTCACCAGCCATCGACCCGCCTCGGGCCGACCGCTCGTGCGCGTCGGGTTCTGCCATGGTTTCGACATGCCGTCGCCCCTGTCGTTGTCTTCGCACCTGAACACCGCGTACGCCGCCAAAGCCGCAGCCCGTCTGCGCGTGGGTGGTCAGTTCGAGGCTCATCAGGTGCCCCCGGGTGGAGGTCGCGCGTAGGCGCGCATCTCTCAAGCTCTCTCGCAAAGAGGCCCGGACACCGCAAGGTTCCGGGCCTTTTTGTTTTTGCCGCTTTTCATTTCGGGTGTGCCTTCACCCCACCGCCAGAAATTGCCGCGTCGACGGTCTGGCGGGATGTGCATGAGTTGATCACTCCTGTGCAGCGACGTTCGACGGGGCCGCGCCCAGCGCGCGGCCTGTCGCGTGAGGACACAACCGAAATGGAAGCGCGGCAGGCTTTGTTTGTTTTTCTTCCGTGTGTGGCGCAGCCTGGTAGCGCATCTGGTTTGGGACCAGAGGGTCGCAGGTTCAACTCCTGCCACACGGACCACACCCGAGCGGGACCGGGCCATGCCAACGCGTGGCCCGCCCGCGGAAACCGGCCGCAAAGATAGGGCGGCGCCGGAACCCGTCACCGGACATTTTTCAAGTCATTACTTTCTTTTTTCGTTACCCACCAAGGAGGCCCTCATGCGCAAGCGCAACTCACCGATCCGGATGATCGCCGTGCACCCGGCACCGCTGCCGCGCAGGCACATGGTGTGGTCGCTGGCCCAGCGCTTCGGCGTGGGGCTCGGGCCGCGCTACGTGGCCGATCGCGCGTCGGCATTGCCGGACGGCAGCGAGGCGCCACTCGACAGCCTCGACCTCGACCAGCGCGTGCGCGCGTCGGGCGAGTGGTAGCAGCTCAGCACTGCTCGTCTTCTGTTTCTTCAATGGTGCGTGTAGCTCAATGGCAGAGCCGCGGGTTGTGGTCCCGCTGACAACGGTTCGATTCCGTTCGTGCACCCCATCCGTTCACCACAAGCCATCGCCGCGAAGGGAGGCGATTCGTCATGCATTCACACGTCCTGCAACTCGATATTCAGGGCGCGCCGCAAGCCTGGATCTCGCTGGAGCAGGCGGTGTTGCACTACGCCACCGGCAACGTGGCCTGGGAAGACGGCGCGCTGCCGCTGGCCACGCTGCGCGGCGGCTTCAACGTGGCGCGCGGTGTGCAGTCGCGCATCGACGTCGCGCCCATCATCGCGCTGCGCGGCGCGTCGAAGATCAACCTCTTCGACGTCGTGCCCGGCGTGACCAAGGCCAAGCTGCTGCGCCGCGACCGCCACACCTGCGCCTACTGCGCACAGGTGTTCGCCGACCGCGACCTGCAGTGCGAACACGTCATGCCCGAGTCGCGCGGCGGCCCGTGGAGCTGGACCAACCTCGTGAGCGCCTGCGCCGTCTGCAACAACCGCAAGGCAGCGCGCACGCCTGAAGAAGCCGGCATGCCGCTGGTCTACCTGCCGTACGTGCCGAGCCGCTTCGAGAACTTCCTGCTCGAAGGCCGCAACATCCGTGCGGACGTGCACGAGTGGCTGGCCAAACGCCTGCCGCGCGGCTCGCGGCTGCAGTAGCGCCACGCGCACAAAGAGAAAAGCCCGCTTCCGTTCGATCAACGGACAGCGGGCTTTGCCTTGTGCGGCTCGCGGTGTGCGAGCGATGCGTATGTGAGTGAATGAAGGCGCGAGTGGCTTGCTTGTTTGTGTTCAGCGCCCCGCGCCGAAGAAGCTGTAAGCCACTGCGGTGGCTGCTGCCAGGCCGCCGAGCAAGATGAAGAGCACCTTCGTCGTACGGCGAGGGCCGCGCCGTGAACGGACCCAATGCTCCGGCCCGATCAGATCGATCGGAACCGTGGGTTTGCCTATGTCGGATGCCTTTTCCATGCCAAGAAATATAGCGCAGGCGCCAAGGCAAGAAGTTACAACGGCTTTTTGGCCCCATCGCACCGTGGCCGCTTGCCGACACCAGACAGAAACGTGTGAAATATTCCTCATGAACCAACAAATCATTCTCGAGAGCCTGGTCCGCGCCCTGGAGAGCTGGGTCCGCAACGCCTCCGCGGCCGAGCTGTGGCGCGTGCACCGCGAGGGCGGCCTGGGCGCATCGATCCGCACCGAAGGCGAGAGCGTCGTGCACGTGCGCATCGCGCTCGACGGCCCGCCCGATGCGCTGTCGAGCTTCGGCAAGACCGACGGCCGCCTGCCCATGACCGAAGCGTTCAGAGGCGCCAACGGCGAAGCAGGGTGGGGCACCCCGCCACCGCAAGGCAGCGCCGAGCGCGAGCAGTGGTTTCTGTCGAGCGACGTGGCGCAAGAGCAGGCGCGGCAGTACCTGCTGGCGGAGGTGGTGGCGCGGCGGGATGCGTTGGTGCAGAGGGTGGAGGCGTGGGCTGCGGGGGCTGGTTGAGGCCGGTGCGCGATTCGCACGGTGATCGTCTTCGCGCGCGCCACTACAAGTCGACGCGAGTCCTCATTTGTTCACCGTGAGAGGCTTCCGCTGACGCGCTTCTCTCCCTACATTTGAACGACCGCCGCGCCTCACGGCGGGACACCGATGCACACCGCAGCGATGTCGATGTGAGGCACAAAAGGCGACGGCCAGGGTGCGCTAACACCCTGACCGTCTGACCAAGTGACGTGCAAAACTTTGGAATGGGCTGCTGCCGGTTTCAAAGACACCTTGTTAAGGTGTGAAATGAAACCGGAGGTGGTTCATGGGAACGAGAAGGC
>NZ_JBWKYF010000044.1:0-56541 GCF_059423605.1 Variovorax sp. GW460-12-1-14-LB1 | reverse complement strand
CCAACATAGACAAGGGCACGATCTCTACCCGCGGCGCGGTCTTGGCGGCGGGCTACCGCGCGAGCGGTTTAGTCCTCAGACTGGTTGCAGTCAGTCGGTATGGCCCGCTGAACGTCTGCTGTGCGTCTCAATCGAGTCCTCCGGCAGCGCGTCGATCCGCCTCGCCGCGGCGGCAAGGCGGACGGATCTGCGCCGCTCAATCGACGCTCGCTCAGATTTCCGTCTGCTCCGAGATCTCTAGGGAACGTCTGATCAAGTCCGCCGATGAACGATCGGAACGTTGATCACGCCTCGCAGCCGGAGATCGCCAAGCTGCTCGCGAGCCATGCGGAGTTCCGGCTACCCGGCTCCTATCCGCGGAAATATTGAAGTCACCATCGAGCGACGCCGGCAGGGCCTGCCCGGCCCCCGGTCCGATCGCCGGGAAGAGAAAGTCCGCTCAGGGGTCTTTCTCCAGCATGCAGTCGATGAAGGCGCGCAGTGCGGCAGGGAAGTGGCGCCGGCTGGGGTGGTACAGGAACAGGCCAGGCCTTGCAATCGACCAGTCGGCGAGAACCTCCACCAGCCGCTCCTGGGCGAGCAGTGCATCGACGCGTTCGCGATCGAAGGCATAGACGATCCCCAGCCCTTGGAGTGCCGCAGCGACGCCAGTGTCCGAGTGGTTGGTGACCAAGGGTCCTTCCACCGCCACTTCGATCCGCTTGCCCTTTTTTTCGAACTCCCAGCGGTAGCAACTCCCGTCGCCCTGCAGGCGCCAGTTGATGCAGGCGTGGCCGTGCAGGTCGGCGGGGGACCGCGGTTTGCCGCGACGCTCCAGATAGTCCGGGGATGCCACGGCCACCATCTTCACGTCCGGCGTCAAGCGCACCGCGATCATGTCCTTCTCCAGCTTGCCCCCGACGCGGATGCCCGCATCGAAGCGACCGGCGACGATGTCGCTCAGGCCGTTGTCGACCACGATGTCCAGTGTCACTTCCGGGTGCGTCCGGTGAAACCGGCCCAGCCGGGGGCCGATCACCTGCCAGGCGGCCATGCCGAGGGTGTTGATGCGCAGCGTGCCGCGCGTCTGACCCGCCATCGCGCTGGCTTCATTCACCGCATCGGCCATGTCCCGGAAGAGCGGCGCGATGCGCCCGTACAACTGCGCCCCGGTAGCGGTGGGGGCCACGCTGCGGGTCGTGCGGTTCAGCAGCCGCGTACCCAGCCGCGTTTCCAGCTGTCGGATGGTCTGACTCAGCGCCGAAGCAGACAGCCCCAGATGCTCGGCGGCGCGGGCAAAGCTCGCGCGTTCCACCACGGCAGCAAAGGCCTTGAGCTCGGCAAACTCCGATCCGCGCATTCTGTATTTTCTTCTACATAGCTCGTGAAGATTCTAGGCGATTCACTTATTGATGATCGACGCGCATCCTGAGGTCTTCACATCCAAGGAGTCGTCACCATGAGTACCCTGATCCTTCCCGCTCCGATCGCCGCCTACTTCGCGGCCGATCGGCAGAACGCCGAGGCCCTGGCCCGCTGTTTCACGCCTCAAGCCATCGTGAAGGACGAGGGCCGCACCCACACCGGCCGCCGCGCCATCCAGGAATGGAAGAGCGCGACATCCACGCAGTACGCGTACACGGTCGAGCCATTTGCGCTGGACCACGCGGGGGAGTTCCAGGTCGTGCGGGCGCACGTGGCCGGCAATTTTCCCGGCAGTCCGGTCGATCTTCGATATCGCTTTCGCCTCGAACGCGGCCTGATTGCGTCGCTGGAGATCACGGCATGAGCTTCGATCTTCAACTCCAGGGCCAGCGCGCGCTGGTCACCGGCGGCACCAAAGGCGTTGGCGCCGCCGTCGTTCAAGGCCTGCGCGACGCCGGTGTGCAGGTGATGACCACGGCCCGCGCCGCGCCCGCGCGGCCCATCGGGGGCGTGGTCCATGTGACCGCCGATCTGGCGACGGCTGAAGGCGCCGCCAAGGTGGCGCACTCGGTGCTCGGGCATTGGGGCGGCCTCGACATCCTGGTGCATGTGGTCGGCGGCTCCAGCGCACCGGGCGGCGGCTTCGCGGCCCTGGACGATGCCCAGTGGTTCGCCGAACTGAACCAGAACCTCATGCCGGCCGTGCGGCTCGATCGTGCGCTGCTGCCCGCCATGCTCGCGCAGGGCTCTGGCGTCATCGTCCACGTCAGCTCGATCCAGCGCCTGCTGCCACTGCCGGAATCGACGACCGCGTATGCGGCGGCCAAGGCGGCCTTGTCCACCTACAGCAAGGCGTTGTCGAAAGAGGTGACGCCCAAGGGCGTGCGCGTGCTGCGCGTGTCGCCCGGATGGATCGAGACCGAAGCGTCGGTGGCGCTGGCCGATCGCCTGGCCCACCAGGCCGGCACGGATTACGAGGGTGGCAAGCAGATCATCATGCAATCGCTCGGCGGCATTCCGCTGGGTCGACCGGCCAGGCCGCAGGAAGTTGCCGACTTGATCACGTTCCTTGTGTCACCCCGGGCGGGCTCGATCTCAGGGTCGGAACACCTGATCGATGGCGGGACCGTCCCGACGGTCTAGGCAAGGCCGCGGCCATCACCGGCACGGTACGAAAGCAGCTGGCTGCACACGCGTGCGATGGCGAGGGACTGCGTGCGTGGCAACGCCTCCCGCGCGCCATTCGGACCGGACAGCTTTATTGCGCATCTGAAGCGTGTCACGAAACGCAGTTTTGAAGAACAGCAATTCTTGCGCGCAAAGCTTCAACTTTGGCGTGATATTCGCAACCCTGTTCAACACGTTCTTTCCTACCATTTCGCTTCTCCCATCCACTCACAGGACATCCCATGAACTCACTGATTCGCAAGCTTTTGATCGCAGCTGCGACAACCGCCAGCATCGTCGGTCCCGGTGGCGGCGCCCATGCCCAACAGGTGCAGGCGAAAAACGTCGTGCTGGTGCATGGCGCCTTTGCCGATGGTTCGGGCTGGCGCGGCGTCTATGACGAGCTCATCGGCCGAGGCTACCGGGTCACCATCGTTCAGAACCCGCTGACGTCTCTGGCCGACGACGTGGCGGCGACGCAGCGCGCGCTCGCGCGCCAGGACGGTCCTACTATCCTCGTGGGTCACTCGTGGGGGGGCACGGTCATCACCGAAGCGGGCATCCATCCGAAGGTGGTGGGTCTTGTCTATGTCTCCGCGCTGTCGCCCGACGCCGGCGAGACCACAAGCGAACAGTACGCGGGATTCACGGCCCCCGACTTCGTGATCGACACGCAGTCGGACGGATTCGGATTCGTCAATCGGGAGAAGTTCAAGATCGGCTTCGCCGGCGATGCCAGCGATGCGGACGCCGCGTTCCTGCGTGATTCGCAGGTGCCGATCAACATGTCGGTGTTTGCGACCAAGCTCAATCACGCCGCATGGCGGACCAAGCCAAGCTGGGCGGTGATCGCGACCGAGGACAGGGCCTTCGACGTCCGGATGTTGCACAAGATGGCCAAGCGCATCGGCGCCACGGTTCAGGAGGTCAAGGCAAGCCATGCGGTATTCATGACCCAGCCGAAGGCAGTCGCCGACGTGATCGATCGAGCTGCCAGGGAGGGAGGGCGCCGGGCCCAGTGATTCCCTTGAATGCGAGATGGCCGTTGCGCGCTCGCTTCGTCTAAAGCTTGGCCATCAGCTCTCGAAGCTTCACTTCGTCAGAAGCAATCGCAGCAAGTTCCAGCGGGGTGCGTCTTTGGCTGCCATCCAGCTTCCGCGGACGAAAGTCGATGACGCAGATTGACCCGAGTGCAAAGCCGTCGGTGTCATGGACCGGCGCCCCTGCATAGAAGCGAAAATGGGGGGTACTGGCGACCCCAAGGTTGCAGACTTGCACGGCTCGGCCGTTCACTATCTCGAAGGACGCTGCGGCGTCCCCCAACCGCACGCGGTTCAAGAAGTTTGTGACTGCGAGCCTGCCGGGCCACGTGCCACCGGATAACCAGCCACCCGCCGAATTTGCGAGGACGGTCCTCGAGCTCAGGGCCAACCAGCGTGGGTGGAAATTGGTGCCCGTACTCAGCCCCTGACCGCGGAATTGGCTCCGGCGTTCGGTCTCGCTGCCCCATTGGGCGCGCCCGGAGCATCAGTGCGGTGGACGATGGCGCATCCCATCCAGTTCTCTGGAGCTGACTGGTTGAGCATCTTGAAGGGCCAGGGCTCGATCGATGGAGCGCCGCGAAAACACTTGCGATTGCCCGCAGTTCATGCAGCGATACATCTGAACCCGGGGTAACAGGCGAAGCCATGCCTGCCCCGGGACACTTTCCAGATGCTTGATGTTGCACGAGCATGCAAAGTACGGAAGCTTCATCGCGATACCGGGTGGGCGCAACATTCCTGCGGAATTGCGAAGTTGCGGCTTGGTGAGGGCCAGCATTGACGGCTGCGTCTTTGCGAAGGGGCGGCGGAACGCTTCCAGGAAGGGGCCTAGGGGCAGTCTAGGCCGTGACTGCCATGTCCGCCATCAATTCTTCTTTGCGAGTGGTGAGTTGCTCGCGCATGGCAACCAGGTCGAGTCCCCGCGCGGCGCGCGCTTTGGGGAACATCTCGTTGCGCTCTTCCTTGACGTGGTGGTCGATGTACTCGCCCAGGACCTTCACCTTCGCATCGAACATCTCATCGACTTCGGTCGAATCCTGGATCTGCGCAATTAAGTCTTTGGCGCTCGCATGTTCAACCTCGGCTTCGTCGAGCAGTTCAGTTTCCTTGATGGCTTCGCGCACTGCTGGATAGAGGAGCTCTTCTTCGAGTTGCGTGTGAACGGTCAACTCCATGCAGATCTGCAGTGCAAGATCTCGCTTCTTCTCCGAGGCGCTGGCAGCTTTTGAGCTGGCAAGCTCCTCGTAGGCGGCGAACATCTTCTTGACGTTCTTGTGATCGGTGTCGAGTAGCGAGCATGCATCGGGTTCATGGCGCTTGGCTGTCATCGGGGTCTCCTGGTCGGTGGGTCCCCAACATCTCAGGGGTGGGTGCTTGTGGGCGTAGGACGGCGTCGCTGCGGGAAGCCGTCAATGTGCTGAGGCTCTCCGGTGAGTGAACTGTGGGCTCAGCCCCAGGAGCGGGAGAAGTCCGTTCTGCTCATGGAAGAGAGAAGGGCCTTGCGGGGATTGAGGGAGGTCCTTTGACCTAAACTGAGCCGCTTCGAGAAAGGGAGCGCTTCATGCCGATGGATTTCCTCAAGAAGGTCGAACACGAAACGTTGCCGCTGACCGTGACCGACCCCATGGACATCCGCAACGTCGCGGTGCTGGTTGCCGCGGGGCTTGTCGAGGCGATCCTTCCAGAAGAGGCTGAAGCCCATGACCTGCCAGCGGTTGTTCTGCGAATCACGCCTCATGGCCGGGGCGAGCTTGAGCGGATGCGCGACAGGCCGCTGTGAGAGCCTGCGCAGCGCAGGAGAAACATCACTCGGTGTTGAGAGCAAGCCGCCAAGACGATAGCGCACAGCCAGTGAGCAGGAGGTTGGGTGGCTTCCCGCCTCCTCTCGACGCGCGCAGCCGAGGCGAAGCGCGAGAGGGTCGTCAGATCAACCCGAGCGCGCGCAGCTTCGCATCGGGTGCGGAGTAGGGCCGCTCGCACACGATCTTGTCGGAACCTGGCGCGAACTCGAAACTTGCCGCCAGGCGGATCCGGAATTTCCGGCCTGTGGCATCGAACACCTTGTCGTTGGCATGCAGCGGCCCGAGGTGCGTTCCGCTGAGCCAGAACTCGACCAGTACCGTGTCCTGGTCGGCGGCGATGGCGATGATCTCGTTGGCCAGGTCGGGAAAGGGCGTGCGCGAGCTGCGGAAATAGCCGCGCACTTCTTCCTCGCCGTCGAACACCACGCCGCTGCCGTGCATCTCGTAGCGGGGATGCTCGAAGGTGTCGATCACCGCATCCCACTCCTGCGTGCACTCGAGCGCCATGTGATCGCGTACCGTCTTGATGCGTGCCGCTTGAAGGGTTGTGGTCTGCACGGAATCTCCTGCTGGTTGGTGAACGGGGTGGTCGGGAGCCGTCATGGCACCGGGGCGATGGCGTTCGCGCCCATGCGGCGGATCGGGTCCTTGCCGTCCCATCCTTCGGCCGCGTGCCGGATGTCGCGGAAGTACTCGCCCTTGCCGCCGGCCATCTCGGAGATCTCGAACATGCCGCTGGGCAGGTCGGGATGCACGAAGTAGGCGAAGCGCCCGCGCATGCCCATGCGGCCACTGTGGCCCTCGACGTAACCCGTCGAGCGCAGGTGTCGCACGGCGTCGTCGAAGCCATCGTCGCTCCAGTAGGCCAGGTGCTGGGCGCCCTCGCCGCCGCGGCGCAGCGAATCGAGGTAGAGCGAGGGGGCGTCGTCGCGCTGCTGGATCAGCTCGATCTGCAGGTTGCCGGAGTTGGCCAGCGCGATGGACAGCCGAGGCAGGCGCGACGGCTTGCCGTAGTAGTTGAACTCGGTCGTGCCGACCTCTTCCTTGTAGAACCATGGGCCCACGCCCAGCGTGCGCGACCAGTGGGCCATCGCCTTCTCGATGTCGTGAACGACATAGCCGACCTGGCGGGCGCCGCCGAACAGCATGCTCATTGAATGGACTCCTTGGGGCGTGGTCAGCGCATGTACGCGCCGCCGTTGACGTCGAGCGTTGCGCCGGTCACGAAGGACGACAGGTCGCTTGCCAGGTACAGGCACGCGCCCGCGATGTCTTCGGGCTGGCCGACACGGCTCAGTGGAAAGGTCTTGCCCAGCGCGTGCTTGTTGTCGTCGGAGTTCGCGCCGCGCGAGAAGTCCGTCATGATCAAGCCCGGCGTGATGGCGTTGGCGCGAATGCCTTGGGGGCCCAGTTCCTTGGCCATGGCGCGCATGAGGCCCAGCACGCCGGCCTTGGCGGCGCAGTAGTGGCTGCCGCCGAACACGCCACCGCCTTGCTGCGCGGACATCGACGAGATGCAGATGATCGAGCCGCTGCGTTGTTCGATCATGGTGGGGATCACGCACTGCGACATTTGGAGGGTGCCGCGAAGGGTAATGCCCACGACCTGCTCGAAGTCCTCGGCGCTCACGTCCAGCACACCGCGTTTTTGTGTGATGGCAGCGTTGTTCACCAGCACGTCGATGCGGCCCGCCCATTGCAGCACGCGCGCCACGGCCGCCTTGCAGGCGCCGGCATCGCGCACATCGCAGCCGATGCCGATGTGCTCGGCGCCGAGGGATTCGGCAGCGACCTGTGCCTGCCCTTCGTCGAGGTCGAGCAGCGCCACCCGGGCACCGTGGCGGGCGAACAGCCGTGCGGTCGCCAGGCCGATACCGCGCGCACGGGACGCACCGGTGATCAAGGCCACGCGGCCCTGCAGCAGGGGAAGGGCCGCGTCACTCATTGCTGATGTTCGCGGCCTTGGCGATCTGCCGCCAGCCCTCGATGTCTGCGGCGGTCATGGCGCGCAGTTCGTCGCCACCGACGAACGCGGCGGTGATGCCCAGGTCCAGAAGACGCGCCTTCACGTCCGGCATCTCGACGACCTGCTTCAGCGCGGCGGAGAGCTTGGCGACGATCGGCTTGGGGGTGCCCGCGGGTGCGTACAGCGCCCAGCGCAGCGCGCCCATGCGCTTGCCCGCGAAATCGATGCCTTCGTCGTCGTAGCTCGAGACGTCGGGCAGACTGGGCGAGCGCGAGGTGCAGGCGGTGATCGCCTTGACCTTGCCGGACTTGACCATCGGCGAGCCCGATGCCATGTCCACGTAGGCCAGCTTGACGTGGCCGCCCAGCATGTCGGTCTGGATCTGCACCACCGATTTGTAGGGGATGTGGCTCATCTGTGCCTGCGTGCGCAGATTGAAGAGCTCCCCGCAAAAGTGACCGGTCGAGGCGATGCCCCAGCTCGCGTATTGCACGCTGCCGGGCGACTTCCTGGCCAGCGCAATGAGCTCCTTGGCGTTGTTTGCCGGGAAGTCGTTGGTCGCGATAAGCAGGATAGAGGCGGTGCCGACCTGCCCGATGGGTGCGAAGTCCTTGACCGAGTCGTACGAGAGCTTGGGATTGCTCGCGGGCAGCAGCACGTGCGTGGTCGCGCCGCCCAGTCCGATCGTGTAGCCGTCGGCCGGCGCCTTGGCGACGAAGTCGGTGGCAATGGCACCGCTGGCGCCCGGCTTGTTGTCCATCACGAACACGCCCTTGACCAGGGGCGCCATCTTGTCGGCCAGGAGCCGGCCGAGCGCGTCGCCGCCACTGCCTGCGGCCGAGATCAGGACGAAGCGGATCGGCCGCGACGGATAGTCCGAGGGCGCCTGGGCATGGGCGGCGAATGCGAGGCCCGCGAGCGCGGCAATCCACAGTTTGCGCATGGTGTTGTCTCCTTGTCGTTGATGCTCGAATACCCGTCTACAGGGACAGTCCGCCGTCGACCACAAGCTCCAGGCCCGTCACGTAGCTCGATTCGTCGGAGGCGAGGAACAGCGCCGCGTTGGCCACGTCCCAGGCCGAGCCCTGGCGGCCCATGGGGCAGCGCGCGTTGCGTGCCTGTCGGCCGGCCTGCGCCTCTTGTTCGCTCTTGAAAAGGGCCGCGGCATGCGGCGTGTCGATCAGGCCCGGCACGATCACGTTGCAGCGCACCTGGTGCTGCGCGTACTGGCGCGCCACGACGCGCGTCATGTGGTTCAGTGCCGCCTTGGAGGTGCTGTACGACAGGAACTGCATCGGGCTCCACTTGCGGCTCGCGATGGAGGAGACGTTGATGATGGCGCCGCCGCCTTGTCGGATCATGTGAGGCACCACGGCGCGCGCCGTGAGCATGGGGCCCTTGAGGTTGATGGCGTGCACGCGGTCCCAGGACTCCTCCGTCACTTCGATCAGCTCGCCGAATTCCTCGATGCCGACGTTGTGGTGCAGCACGTCGATGCGGCCGAAGCGTGCCAGGCAGTGGTTCACCATCCGCTCGATCTGCTCGCTGCTGCGCACATCGGCCTCGAAGGCCTCGGCGATGCCGCCGATGTCATGAATGCGACGCACCGACGTCGCCGCAGCTTCGGGCGACCGGTCGACGCAGATCACCGTCGCGCCTTCGCGGGCGAAGGTGACGGCGCAGGCGGCGCCGTTGCTGATGTCGGTGCCGATGGAGCCGGCGCCGACCACGATGGCCACCTTGTCCTTGAGACGCTGCGTCATGAGGCCGCTCTCGTTTTCTTGCGGACGGCAGCGGGTGCCTTGGCGACCGGACCGCAGGATTCGCGCAGCACCATCTGGGTGGTGAGCAGGATGCGCTCCTGCTCAAGGGGGGCTGTGCTGTCCAGCCGCCGCAGCAGCAGCTCGGCCACGGCAGTGCCGACCGCTTCCAGGTCCCAGGTCAGCGAGGTGATGGCGGGACTGAAAAGCTGCGACAGGTCGGTGTCGCCGATGCTGACGACACTGACGTCATCGGGCGCCAAACGGCCCGAGTGACGCAGTGCCTGCAGCACGCCCGACAGGATGCGGGTGCCCAGGCACAGGAAGGCCGTGGGCGCCGTGGGGGAGCCCAGCAGCGAGAGGGCCTCGCTGAAGGCGAAGTCCATCGCCGACTTCTCGGCGCGGATCAGCTTGGGGTCAGGCTGCAGACCACGCTCCAGATAGGCGTCCCTGTAGCCCATGATGCGCTCGCGACCCGGACGCAACACGCTGCCGGGCGTCAGCAGTGCGATGCGCGTGTGACCGAGGTTCAGCAGGTAGCGCGTGGCCTGAAGCGCGCCGTGGTAGTGGTCAACGTGCACGCCCGCGTTGTTGCCCTGGAAGTCGCGATCGAGCGCGATCACCGGGCCGTGCGCCGCCAGCTGGTCGAGGTAGGCCGGGGTCTCGGCCTGGCAGGGACCGAGGATGAGCCCGTC
Organism: Variovorax sp. GW460-12-1-14-LB1; assembly: GCF_059423605.1. NCBI lineage: Bacteria > Pseudomonadati > Pseudomonadota > Betaproteobacteria > Burkholderiales > Comamonadaceae > Variovorax > Variovorax sp. GW460-12-1-14-LB1. The sequence continues at coordinate 46,704 of NZ_JBWKYF010000044.1, read as the reverse complement.
CACGCGCCGGCGCCGGAACAGGTCGATCAGGGTTTTCTCGCGCTGGTCGTCGTTGTGGGTGCTGGCCACCAGCAGCGCATAGCCCGCCGCCAGCAGGCGCGATTCGACCGCCGTGATGATCCGCGCGTACAAGGGGTTGGCCAGATCCGACACCAGTAACCCGACCACGCCTGTCGAGCGGGTGCGCATGCTCTGCGCCACCGAATCCGGCGTGTAGCCGAGCTCGCGCGCCGCCTTGGTGACCGCTGCGATGGCCTGCTCGCTAACGCGCCCGCTGCGGTTCAGGGCCCGCGAGGCCGTTCCAATCGCAACGCCGGCGGCCTTGGCCACTTCGCGGATGGTGATCTTGGCCTTCATGCCGGCACTTTCGCCTGTGCAAGCGGGGCAGGGAAACGCTCGGCACCGGGCTCGAGCGGCACGGCCGCGCTGTTCAGGAACAGCGCGGCCATGTGATAGAAGCTCGACGCGAAGATCAGCTCGATCACCTGCTCCTGCGGCCAGCCCGCGCCAAGGGGCTGCCAGGTCTGATCGGACACCGTGCAGTGGTGGTGCAGCTCATCCACCATGCGCACGATCAGGCGTTCCCTGTCGCTCCACAGGCCTGGCGACAGCGCATGCCAGTCGGCACTGCCGGTGAGCTCGCGCACCTGCGCGGCATCCAGGCCGCACCTGTCCGCGTAGATGCTGATGTGCATGCCCCATTCGTACTCGGACCGCGTGAGCGCGCCGGTGCGGATGATCGCGATCTCGCGGTCCCGTTCGGGCAGCGCGCACTGGAACAGCACCACATGTGCCATGGCCTGGAAGGCCGGGCCGAGCTTGCTGTGATTCGCGAGCGCCAGTCGAAGGTTCAGGGGTGACAGGCCCTTGAAGGCGGTGCTCTGCACGGCTGCTGCCACCTCGGGTTCGTAGGGGGGCGGCCGCAGTGGCAAGCGTGTGGAGGGTGCGAGAAAGGGCGATGCAGAACCGGTCATGACTGCAGTTTGCGGTGGGCGTGGAAACGTTTCTACAGTGATAACCCTGAATTCCCAAAACGAAGGAAATTACGAAGGAGAAAGAAGTGCCGAACGAATGAAAACGGTTCCACATCTTTCCACCACCTTAGGATCGACTTCAGCCGGATGGCCTTCGTCCCGGAAGCAGACGTGGTCCGGCGATGGGAATCCCTGCGACGCCGCGTGACGTCAAGGGCCGGCTCAAGCTGTTTGCAGATGGCCGTTGCGCGCTCGGCCAGCATCGGATGAGCTGCGCTGGACGCGACGCATGTCAGTCTCCGGCCAGCAACCGCTTTCGTTTTCCGGGTTGGGCCGAAGCTCTTGATGTCCGCACACCTGGCGCAGCCTGCTGCAGGCAGAGGGTGCCCGTCGAAAAACGGCTGACGCAGCGACCGCGGCCCCTGGAAAGTGCTTGACCCTCTCGCAACGGCACGGTCTAGGATGCCTTCAACTTGAGAGGGATGTTGCCCGAATACGCCCTGCAGAATCGACGCGCCCAGGCGCGTTAGCGCGTCGGTCCGGCCATTGCGCTGGCGTTCAAGAATCAGAAGTTGTCTGACATGCCTGCGTCGGCGCGGCGCGGTAGATTTTTGTCTCCGCGGCACCACCGCGGACTTGCTGTAAACCTCAGCCCGGTCGCGTGCGGCCGGGCTTTTTTTCGTGTCGGCCTGCGTCTCGCGTGGGTGTCGAAAACCGCCTCTTGAAAATCGATTCGGAGGCTCCTATGTTCGCTTGCGTCGGAAATTGGTCAACCGAAAAGGAGGTATTCAATGGCCATGAACTTGCTCAAGCAAATTGCCGGCTCTCGCTTGCCTGTCTCGTTCTATCGCACCGCGGACATCGATCAGGTGCGGGTGCTTCGGGCCGCCGGGCTCGTCGTTGCCCTGATCCCCGCGCCCTCGAACTCGCTCGCTCTGTCTGGCTCCCCTTCGGCCGCCCAGGTGCTGGCCATCACGCAGAAGGGGCGCGAGGAGTTGGCGAAATTCTCGTACCCGCAGTCGCGCACCGCGCGCTGGCGACAGCGACCCTCCAGGATCTTTGCACGGCACCGCGCGGACAGCGATGGCGCTGCGCGGCCGACGGGCACGCACGGCCTGCCCCAGTGAGGGGCGGCTCGATTCTGTTCAGGTTCAATTGATTTGACAGGAGGTTTCCCATGTACCGATCTTTCTTCCCGCGCGACATGCTGGCCGAGATGGATCGCCTGCAACGGGACATGCAGCAGGCGTTCGATCTGTCACCCACCATTCGCGGTTACGGCAGCAACGGATTTCCCGCGTTGAACGTGGGCGCCACACCGCAGGCGCTGGAGATCTTCGCGTTCGCCCCCGGCGTCGACCCGGCCACGCTGGAGATCAACCTCGAGCGTGGTCTCATGACCATCGCGGGTGAGCGCAAGAGCCTGCTTCCCGATGCGCAGGCCAAGGCGGCCGTGCACATCAACGAGCGCTTCGAGGGGCCGTTTCGCCGCGTCCTCACTCTGCCGGACGATGCCGATCCAGAGGCCGTCGAGGCCCGGCTGCGCGACGGTGTACTGCGCATCACGGTCCGCCGCCGGGCCTCGGCACAGCCGCGGCGCATCGCTGTTCTGTGAAACAAGGAGATGAACATCATGAGCAATGACGTACAGACCGCATCGCCCAGCGCGCCGGAACCCATGGATCGTGGGCAGGCGCCACGCTATCAGGGCGCGGCCCTCACACCGCCTGTCGACGTGGTGGAAGACGCCGGGGGCATCACGCTCTACGCCGATCTGCCCGGCGTGTCGCGCGACAAGCTGAATCTTCATGTCGAAGCGGAGACCTTGACCATCGAGGCGGAGTCGGGCCTGAGCGTGCCGGATGACCTGAAGACCAGCCACACCGAGGTCGGCCTGGGCCGGTTTCGCCGCGTCTTCACGCTCAGCAAGGAGCTGGACACCGAGAAGGTGTCCGCCGAGCTGGCGCAGGGCGTGTTGAAACTGCGTATCCCCAAGGCCGAGCATGCCAAGCCGCGGCGAATCAATGTCGAGGTCGGATGAGTCGTAAGGCGAGGGCGCCCGCGGGCGCCCTCAAGAGAGCGTCAACACGCATGGGCGGCAAATGTGCAGCGCTTGCGCTCGCCGGCCGCCCGCGAAGGAGCGTCAGTCCAGACGGACGCCGTTCAGCTCCATCGTGATTGCTGACCGCCCCCGACCCGATAGCGGGCATGGTGGCGCGAGCCTGCTCGCTGACCCGGTTACCTTTCTGGCCGTGCGCTTAGTCTTCAGTGAACTGAAGAAGCTCTCCATGGCCGAGCTGCCCCAGACCTCGCCCGCACGGCTCATACTGCAGGAAATACTTGGTTCCTTGAGCAGCTCCTGGAAGTGCTCGCTGGTAACAGCGGACGGTCGGCGCCGACCGCCAATCAAAGGAATCCAGTTGTTCAATTAAGCAGCGCTGCGCGCCGGCCGTAGCTCACCCGCGCATCACCCCGGACTCGGCCGTGCATCGCCGGGCGCGGCAGCGCTCCGCGCGGACCCCGTGATCGCCCACACGTCGACCTTGGATTTTGCGAGGCGTCTCAGCCGGTCGCGGACTTCCTTGGTACGGCGGCCCTGGGTGCCGACGGCGAGCCGGGCCTTGAACTCGTCGTCGGCGAACAAGTCCGCGTGGCCGAAGATCTGGTCGCCGGCGCGGTCGACCTGGATCGCGATATTGAAGCCCCGGTAGGGGATGCGGCTGGACGTCTTCGAACGCATGGCGGCCTCCCTACATCAGGCGGGTGCGGATTGCGTGGGGCAGCTTCGCGCGCCACCGCGACGCGGCACCGCGCCACGGGCCCTGTGCGGCCACGGGGTAGTGGATGCGTTCGAGTTCGGCGCGGCCTTTTTCGGTGATGGCGAGCACCTGGGCGGCGTCGGGGCTGCCCGAGAGGGTGAGGGGATCCGACGGCGCGGGCGTCAGCGCGATCACGAGGCCGGCGGCCCGCAGCAGCTTGATCTGGTCGATCTCCGCCCGGGTCCGGAAGGTCGCCGGCAAGGGGGAACCGGCAAGTTGTTTGAGCATGTCCATGGCCATGGCTTTGTCCTCCATTTCTCTACGACCAACTTGGAACGGGAGAAAAATAGGACGTCTCAGCAGCGTCTTCAAGGGGCGGTTGCGGAGCGCAAGGCAACAGAATGTATCGGAGCTTTCGAGCACAGGCGAGAGAAGAGCTCCGAGCTGCTCGCCAGCATGGGCCGGGTCGTGAGCGCGCTTTTGCATGGAGGCAAGCTCCGAGATTCAGAAGTCGCTGCACAGCAGACCTAGGAGTCGGCGCGTCGTCTCAAGAAGTCGAACACCGTCTGATTGAACTCCAGCGGCTTCTCGAAGTACGCAGAATGCGCGGCCTCCTCGACGACAACGACCTCGCTTCCTGGCAGGCGCTGGCCGAGTTCGCGCATGACCGCCGGCGGAACAATCGGGTCTTCGGCGCCAACGAGAAACATCGTCGGGCAAGCCAGCTGGTCGATCTCAGCGACGGCAAGCAGGTTCTCGGGCTGGTTCAGACGCAGTACGGCCTCGCGCCAGGCTTCGGGCTCAATACTGTGAGCGCTCGGGTTGAAGTGGTTGATCTGCGCGTAAAGCGCTGCAAGCGCGGGCTGCGCCTTCAAGAACCAGGTGCCCAGCGAGCGCTGCTCGATGCTTACCGCGGAAACTGTCTTAAAGCGCCGCTCGATGCTGTCGACCAGCGTCGGGTGGTCGATGGCCAGCGACGTGTCGCAAGCGACGAACGCGGCGACGCGCTCGGGATGGCGCAGCGCGAGCCGCAGCCCGATCATCCCGCCAAGCGATTGGCCGACGACCGTCGCACGCTCGATGCCTTCGCGCGCCAGTACCGCCAAGGCATCGCCGACAAAGAGCTCCAGCGAGAACTCCTCCGGCGGCGCCACCGAACGACCGAAGCAGCGGATGTCCATCGTGAGACAGGTGTACTGCGGCGTGAAGGCCGGCAATTGCTGCCACCAGGTGGCGGCGTTCGATCCGGCTCCGTGCAGGAACAGGATCGCCGGGCCGGCGCCGTGGCGCTCGTAGTAGATGTCGCGTTTGTTCGATGTGACAAAAGGCATGAGGGATGGGCTTGGGTTTCAGTTGGCCTTGAGTTGCAGGCTGCGTGTGAGTGCACCCCAGCGCTCGGTATCGCTCTTGACGACGCGCGTGAACTCGTCGGGCGTCATCGTCATCGGCGTGATGCCTTCGGCGTCGAGCTTCTTTTGCAGCTCCGGCCTCGTCATCGCTTCGCGCACTGCTTCGTTGACCTTGCGCACGACTTCGGGCCGCGTCTTCCTCGGTGCCGACAGGCCCACCCAGGAGATCACCGTCAGCTGCTTGTAGCCCAGCTCCTCGAAAGTCGGAACTTGAGGGAGCTCGGGGCTGCGCTTCGGGCTGGACACCGCCAGCACCCTGAGCTTGCCGCTCTGGATGTACTGCATCGACCCGCTCGGCGGAATCACGGTGACAGCGACCTGGCCTCCCAGCACATCCATCAGCGCCGGCGCGCCGCCCTTGTAGGGGATGTGCACGAACGAGGTTTGTGTCGCCTTCTGCAGCAGTTCCATCAACAGATGGCCGGTGCTGCCGGCGCCCGAGCTCGCGTAGTTGATCGCGCCCGGCTCGCGTCTGGCGCGGGCGATCAGATCGGCGAAGGACTCGATGCCGGACTGGCTGTTGACCACCAGCCATTGCGCGCCGCCGCCGATCATTGCGACGTGGGTGAAGTCATTGACGATGTTGAAGGGCACGTTGTCGTACATGCCTTGGGCGATCGTGTTCACCATGCCCGTCATCGTGAGCGTGTAGCCGTCGGATGGGGCCGCGGCGCCCGCCTGGGCACCGATGATGTTGCCGGCACCAGGCTTGTTGTCGATCACCACCGGTTGCTTGAGCAACGACGCCAGCTCCTGCGAAAGCGGTCGCATGGTGCGGTCGTAGGCGCCGCCGGGCGGGGTCGGCACGATCACCCGGATCGGCTTGGATGGCCAGACCTCGTCCTGCGCATGGGCCGAAAAGGCGCCGAGCAGGCAACAGACAACCGCGAGCAGCGGCCATTTTTTTTTCACGTTTTGTCTCCTGTCGCGTGGCTTGCTGCCCGCCGTTTGTGGAGTTGCCATCATTCCTGAGCAAGCCATCGGCGACAAATTAAAAATGACGCTCTTCCATTAGACTTTCCGATATCTTGAGCCATGACGCGTCCGTCCTCTTCAACCGCCTGCTCGCGCGCGGCAAGTTTCGGCATGTGCAGATCCTCTTGAAAGTGGCAGAGCTGGGCAGCCTCCAGCGGGCGGCGGACTCGATCGGCATGACGCAGTCGTCGGTGACCCAGGGCCTCGCGTACCTGGAACGGCTGCTGGAAGTTCAGCTCTTCGAGCGGCATGCGCGCGGCGCGCGACCCACGCAGGCGTGCGAAGACCTCTTGCCCGTTGCGCGTCGCATGCTGATCGGCGTCGCCGACGGCGCCGAGGTCGTCACCGCGCGACGGCAACGCATCGGCGGCGCCATCCGCCTCGTCGCCTCGGTCGGCGCGATGAACGGGCTCCTGCTCAACGTGCTGCCTCGCTTCGCGCAACGGCATCCGGATGTCACCGTTCACCTCTCGGAAGCCGAAGGGGACGATCAACTGCTGGCTATCGCACGTGGCGAGGCAGATCTCGTGGCATGCCGACGGCCTCCCGTGATCCCGGAAGGCTGGCAGTTCATGCCGGTGCGCGAAGATCGTTTCGCGGTCTTGGCGCGCGCAGACCATCCGCTGGCGCGCAAGCGTTCCCTGGGCTGGCCGCAACTCGCCGACGAGACCTGGCTACTCGCCCCCACGGGTTCGGCCGCCCGTGAGCGATTCGACGAATTGACCGCGAATCTGCCTCACCCGATCCGCACCTATCCGGTCGTCACTCGTTCAACGGCCATGTTGTGGTGGCTCTCGCAGCAAGAAAACCTACTGTCGTTCCTGCCGCTTAACTTCGTGCGGCCCCTCCTCGATGCCGGTTTGCTGCGCGAGTTGAAGCTACGGCCGCTTTACATGCTCGAGCCACTCGGCTTGATGTTCCCGATCGCAGGACCGTTCGGGGCGTGGCGGCAACTGGTCGACTTTATGAACCCTGAAGTACCGCATTGACAGAGTTTGCGGTGGGCTCGCGGCGCTGCTGTCGATCTGCGCCATGGCGCGTGGGGCCGGCCTCGGGTGCCTTGCAGGCAGCGTCCCCTCAGTGCGCGATATCGTGACGTCCTTGGTGTAGCCCGGCAATGAACAGAGGGGATTTGCTTGCAAGCCATGCTGCCTTCGACTGAACCCATGAGTAACTGCTCCGTCTCGCGTCGCTGCCGCGCGCCCCGATGTCCAAGGTTGGCGGCCGTGTCGATCGCGGAAGGGATGATGCCTTCGAGAAGGCCCGGGGGAGCATCAGCACCTTCGACGTTTGCGCCACCCACAACGATGCCGTTCACCCGCTGAGCATCCGCGTCGCGCCCTTGACCAGGGCGTTGTGCAACTCCTGCGTCACGCGCGACGCAGTCAGTACCACCAGCGGCACCATGATCCGCTGCCCGCAGCGGCCTGGGCTGTACGCCCGCGTAGCGATGCAACGCAAAGGGCGCAGGCAGGTGCAGCCACGGCCGGCGCCGATCTGGGCGAAGACATGCAACGGATCGGGTGCTGGAAGGCGGCGAATGGAATGTGACACTTGACTCTGAGGTGACGTTCCGATTTCGTCAGAGCGATGGGCAGCTAATCGACGATACCGATGGCTTGGATGCAGTGGCCGCCTTTCGCGCGGCAAAGAGCCGCGCCCTACGCGAGGGCCTCCGATGGGCCCCTGCTTTTTCTATCGGCCGCAAATCTGGTGAATGGCATGTTGGTGCTCGGCAGTCCCAATTGGGAGGGCAGATCTCTATCGTCGTTGGCGCTGACGGCTCAATAAAGTCGACGTCGGTCAATCCGAAATAGAGGCGACTGTCGCTGCGTACCTGCCGCTCGCAGGGACGAGCTGCCGGCCTGGGTGCAGCATGTTCCTACCGTTTGCGGTGCGTTCTCAGCCGCCGATAAGGGAGCATTGACGTGCCTTTGGTTATCGTCGGTTAGGTCTGCGGCGTTCGGCTTCGGGCTCCGGTGCTGGCAGTCCACTGCTCGAGAGAGTCAATGTGCGAATGAGCATTAGCATGGCGACGCGGCGTTGATATCTACGAGCAGATGGGTGCACCCGGGCGAATCGAAGCTCTCGTTACAGCAGACAAACGTAAGAGGTTTGATCGCGATGTGACGTGTGAACTAGTTTTCCGATCCGCGCCTGATGTGTGCATGCCGCTTTTACGAGCGCAGGTCTTTCCTATTCCTCTCTGGCGATCAATCTCAGGACGAACGACTGGAACGCGCGCTCCAGACGTTCGGGCGCGCGACTTGATCCTCAAAGCCCGCCGGGACGGGCATGCTGGAAGGCCCGTTGCTGCGATGCAGAAGGTTTCGGCTACGGAAACGTGGCGTGTCTTGATCGCATGACTGCCGAAGTCGAATTTGGCGCAAGACTTAATCTGCAGGTTCTCGAGACGAGACCCGCAAGCGTTTTGCTCCAACCTTTTTCTTTGGAACCTCCATGAACCTCACGACAGCCATGAAGATCGTATCGGCCCCCGTTCTGACCCTCCTGGTCGCGGCCGGCGCCCACGCAGAGGCGTACGACGGTGTGCACAAGGCCTTCTCCAGCAAGACGCGCGATGAGGTGAATGCCGAGGCCGTGCGCACCGCCAAAGCGCCCGACCAGAACGTGGTTCGCGGTTCTCGCGGTCCCGAGACCATGGCTGTTTCGACGGCGCGGTCTCTCGTTGAAGCCGAGGCCGTTCACTACAACCTGCGGCCCGACCAGAATGTCGGCTCCGGCTCTCGTGTGAACAGCAAAGTTATTTCGACGATGCCGCACCCGGCTGATCTGCGCGCCAAGGCCAATTGAGCAACGACTGCTTCACGCTCCGCGTGCGGTAAGAAAAAAACGGTCGGCAGGAGAGCCCGGAGTTGCGGGTGCCCATCACGCACATGCCAGCCAAAGGTGGACACCTGATGACAACTTCCCTCACTGCTGACGCCGCCAGAGCCTTGGAGCCAGCCCCTTTGCCCGCCAAGGTCAACTCGGGCGTCGCCAACCCCTTGCTGCACGCGCCGCTGCTGCCGCTGTTGATTCGCCTCGCGGTGCCCACGGTCGCCGTGATGCTCATGCAGACGGTGCTGAGCGTGGCAGAAACCTACTTCGTGAGCGGGCTGGGTGTCGACGCTATCGCAGCGGCCTCGTTAGTCGTGCCCGTCATGTTGCTTATGACCATGGTCTCCAACGGCGGTGTCGGAGGCGGGGTTTCTTCGGCGGTCGCGCGGGCGCTCGGCGGCGGGCGGCAAGACGAAGCCGAAAGTCTCGTGTGGCACAGCGTCGTGATCGCGATCATCGCAGGCGGACTGTTCGCCTTGGCTGTGATCGCCGCGGGTCCGATGCTCTACCGTGAACTGGGTGGAACAGGTGCGTCCTTGCAGCAGGCGATTCGATACTCGGACATTCTCTTTGGCGGCGCGGTGCTGTTCTGGATTCCGACGTTGCTGCAGTCAGCCTTGCGAGGTGCGGGCAACGTCAGAACTCCAGCACTGATCATGCTCGGCGGCGTTGGCGTCGGGCTCATTATTTCTCCCGTCCTGATCCTGGGTTGGCTGGGGTTTCCGCGGATGGGCGTCGCCGGTGCGGGCGTGGCGCAGGTGTTGTGCAGTGCAGGCTCGCTCGTGGCGATCGTTGCCTCCATGCGATCCGCGGGCTCGAGGCTTCGACTTCGTCGGCACCCGCTACGGCGTGATCACTTCGGTGCCATCCTTGGCGTTGGCTTGCTGTCGACCCTCAACGCGGCGATGACGACGCTTTCAATTGCCGCGATCACAGCGGCTGCAGGCGCCTTCAACGTGTCGACGATCGCGGGCTACGGTATCGCGTCTCGACTGGAAATGTTGCTGGTTCCCGTGATGTTCGGCTTTGGCACCGCCGCCGTCACCGTGGTTGGAACCTGCATTGGCGCCGGCGATGTGGTGCGTGCGCGGCGCGCTGCGCTGGTGAACGCATTGTTCGTTGCTGGGTTGCTCGAAGTGCTGGGCCTCGGCGTGGCATTCTTTCCTGGACTGTGGATGTCTCACTTCGCGAGCGACCCCGACGTATTGGCCGTCGGGGAGCAGTACCTGAGGGTGATGGGCCCGGTGTTCGGCTTCATTGCCGTCGCGTTGTCACTGTATTTCGCGGGGCAGGGCGCGCGGCGCGTCGGCTGGCCGCTCGCGGCCGGTGTCTTGCGCTTCGCGTGCGCGCTGTCCGCAGCGGCGCTGGTGTTCGCGGGGAGGCTCAGCCTCGAGTCTGCCTTCCTGCTGGTGGCTGGGGGCGCCATCGTCGGCGCCGCAGTGACGGTGTGGGGCTTCGCCCGAGGAGATTGGGGAAGACGCTAGAGTCACACGCTTCGTGCTGCGGCACAGGAGGTTTGTAGCTGTACATCTGTGCGATGTCGCTGCGTCTCTCTGTCCTTCGGCGTGGAGGTCGGACGAACCGGTGTTTTCGAGCGCAACGGGCGAGTCTGTCGGATCGCCCGGGTTGCCGGGACGTATTCAGTGTCTCAATGCGAGCGGATGGCCACCGCTTCGAGGGGCTCAGCCTGCCAGCCGCCGCCCAGCGCCTTGAACGCGCTGACCGCCGCGCGCGCCGACTCCGTTTGCGCCTGCGCTCTCGCATCGGCCACGCGCAGCAGGCTCTCGTCCGCCTGCAACACTTCGATCAGGCTGACGACACCTCGCTGATAAGCCGCGAACGATGCCCCTCGCGCGCGACCGAGCGATGCCTCGCCCTGCGCGAGCAAGGCGGCTTGTTCTTCACGCTTGACCAGGGCGGAGAAGGCGTTCTCCACGTCTTCGGTCGCACGCAGTGCAGCGAGCCGGTAGGCTGCGAGCAACTCCGCGTCCTGCCCCTTGGCGAGTGCAATCTGCGCGTCGATGCGCCCGAAGTCGAACAGCCGCCAGCGCAGGCCGAGCAGGGCCGCAGCCTGGCTGGCGCCGCCGGTGAACAGATTGCCGCTGGCCACGGACGTGGCGCTGCCGATCGTTCCCCCCAGTGAGAGTTTCGGGTAGTACTCGGCCATGGCCACGCCAATGCGCGCGTTCGATGCCGCAAGGCGCCGCTCGGCAGCGATCAGGTCGGGCCGCCGCCGCAGCAAATCGCCGGGTGATCCGGTGGCGCCGATGCGCGGTGCGACAGGAATGACACCCCCCGCCGCCAATTCGGAGCGGTGCGCGCCCGGCGTCGCGCCCAGCATCACGTCGAGCGCGTTCATGGCCGCGGCCTCGCCCGCCTCCAACACTGGCACAGATGCACGGACCTGCGCCAGGGCACCTTCGGCTTGCCTCAGTTGGAGTTCGGCGGCCAGCCCCTTGCCGTAGAGGAGGTTGATCTTCGACAGCAGGTCCTGCTGCGTGGCGACTTGCCGCCGTGCCACGTCGAGGCGGGCCTGTAGACCGCGCAGCGTGATGTAGATGTCTGCGGTCTGCGCGGCCACGGCCAGGCGCGTGGCGGTCGCGCCGGCCTCCGATGCCTGGTAGTCGGCCAGCGCTGCCTCGCGTCCCCGGCGCAGGCCGCCGAAGATGTCCAGCTCCCAGCTTGCGCCGAGACTCGCTTCGTAGGCGTTGCCGTAGCGATCGAACCCTGGCTGCGAGTTCAGCACCTGGCCCAGCGGCGTCTCCACCGACTGGTAGGCCCTGGCGGCTTGTCCGCCGAGATTGCCTGAAGGCAGCAGTGCCGCATTCGCCGCACCGAGCCCGGCCCGGGCCTGCGCCACGCGGGCGGATGCCTGTGCAAGGTCAAGATTCTGTTTCAGAGCGAGTTCGACATAGCGGGCCAGTCGTGCATCGCCGAAGCCGGTCCACCACGCCACCAGCTCGGCGTTGGCCGTGGCGGATCGCCGGTCGAGGGCTGTCTCGCCGATGAAGCGGTCCGGCAGGCTCGGGGCAGGTCGGACATAGTCAGGCCCGGCAGCGCAGCCTGCGAGGAGGCTGAACAGCAGGGGCAGGGCAAGAGTACGTTGGGACATGGGTTGCTCCGGGACGGCGGACAGGAAAAGGTGTGTGACTATAATTCAATATGGTCACTTGTTGTCGTTTGTTTGTCCGGGCGGTAAGCTCTGGTCATGAGCAATGCAACTTCTTCTCCGCCTGTAGCGCGGGGGCCGGCCGATCACGACGTGCGCGCGCAGATCGTCGTCGCGGCCACCGAGCACTTCAGCCAGTACGGGTACGAGAAGACCACGGTTTCCGACCTCGCCAAGGCCATCGGCTTCTCCAAGGCGTACATCTACAAGTTCTTCGAGTCCAAGCAGGCGATTGGCGAAATGATCTGCGCGAACTGCCTGCGCGAGATCCAGGAGGGCATCCGCGTGGCGGTCGACGGGGTCGAAAGCCCGCCCGAGAAGCTGCGCCGTATGTTCAAGGCCATTGTCGATTTGGGCCTGCGCCTGTTCTTCCAGGACCGCAAGCTCTACGAGATCGCCATCTCGGCGGCCAGCGAGCGCTGGCCGTCGGCCATTGCCCATGAAGAGTGCATCCGCCAGATGCTCATCGAGCTGCTGAAGCAGGGCCGCGAGTCGGGCGACTTCGAGCGCAAGACGCCGATCGACGAGGCGGCGGCGGCCATTTATCTGGTCATGCACCCCTATATCAACCCCGTGATCCTGCAGCTCAGTGCTCACTACACGGACCAGGCGCCGGCCCAGCTGTCGGGTCTGGTGCTGCGCAGTCTATCTCCTTGAAGATATAAATCGGACGTGACCATTGACTAAAATGGTCACTGTTATCAGAATCGGGGTCCTGATCGATTCGTCTATGGGCCCCTCATGCATTCGCGCCGCTTCCTTACATCTGCACTTGTCTGCGCCTTGCCGTTCGCGCTGGCCGCCTGCGACGACAAGGCGCCGCCCGATCCGCGCACCCAGGCGCCGCTGGTGCGCGCAGCCACCGTCCAGACGGCCGCGTCGGCATCGCGCTCGTTCACCGGCACCGTGGCCGCGCGGGTTCAAACCGACCTGGGTTTCCGCGTCTCCGGAAAGGTGCTGGAGCGCTTCGTGGACGCGGGCCAGACGGTCAAGCGCGGGCAGTTGCTCATGCGCATCGACCCGGTCGACCTGAGGTTGGCGGCGCGTGCCCAGCAGGAGGCTGTCAGCGCTGCACGGGCGCGTGCAAAGCAGGCGAGCGACGAAGAAGCGCGTTACCGCGATCTGCGCGGCACCGGCGCCATTTCCGCCTCGGCGTACGACCAGGTCAAGGCGGCGGCGGATGCGGCCCAGGCCCAGCTCGGTGCGGCCGAAGCGCAGGCCGAGGTTGCGCGCAATTCCAATCGTTATTCGGAACTCGTTGCCGACGCAGACGGCACGGTGCTCGAGACGCTGGCCGAGCCTGGCCAGGTCGTCAACCCCGGGCAGCCGGTGGTCCGCTTGGCGCAGGCCGGGCGCAGGGAGGCCGTGGTCCAGTTGCCGGAAACGCTACGTCCGGTCATCGGCTCCGTCGGCCAGGCCACGCTGTTCGGCAGGGAAGGTGTTGCGGTGGCCGTCAAGCTCAGGCAACTCTCCGATGCAGCCGACAAGCTCACGCGGACCTTCGAGGCGCGCTATGTGCTTGATGGCGAGATGGTCAACGCGCCACTCGGGGCCACGGTGACGGTTCACGTCGGGGATGGCAAGGTCGTCGCGAAGAACGGTGTGCAGGTGCCCATCGGCGCCCTGTTCGACGCCGGCAAGGCGCCGGGGGTCTGGGTCATCACCGGTGATCCGGCGAAGGTGCACTGGCAGCCGGTAACGGTGGAGTCGCTGGAAGACGACCGCGCCCAGATCACGGGCGAGCTCAAGCAGGGCGATCGCGTGATCGCACTCGGCGCGCACCTGCTGCGCGAGGGTGAAGAGGTGCGCGTTGCCGGCGCGGCCGCGGCGCCTGCGGGTGGCGGAGCCCGTCCATGAGCGAAGGCCGTTTCAATCTGTCGGCGCTCGCAGTCCGTGAGCGCGCTATCACCCTGTTCCTGATCCTGCTGATCTCGCTGGCCGGCCTCGTCGCTTTCTTCAAGCTGGGGCGCGCGGAAGACCCGGCCTTCACGATCAAGGTGATGACCATCATCACGGCCTGGCCCGGCGCCACGGCGCAGGAAATGCAGGACCAGGTCGCCGAGAAGGTCGAGAAACGCCTGCAGGAACTGCGCTACTACGATCGCGCCGAAACCTACACGCGGCCCGGTCTCGCGTTCACCACGCTGACCTTGCAGGACAGCACGCCACCCTCCAAGGTGCAAGAAGAGTTCTATCAAGCACGAAAGAAGGTCGGCGACGAAGCGGGCAATCTTCCGGCGGGCGTGATTGGCCCGATGATCAACGACGAGTACGCTGACGTCACCTTCGCCCTCTTCGCACTCAAGGCCAAGGGAGAGCCGCAGCGCGTGCTGGTGCGCGATGCGGAAACGCTGCGCCAGCGGCTGCTGCACGTGCCGGGCGTGAAGAAGGTGAACATCGCCGGCGAGCAGCCCGAACGGATCTACGTCGAGTTCGCGCACGACCGGCTGGCCACACTGGGCATCGGCCCGCAGGATGTGTTCGCCGCGCTCAATGCCCAGAATGCGCTGAGCCCGGCCGGGTCGGTAGAAACCAAAGGTCCGCAGGTCTTCATTCGCCTGGACGGTGCCTTCGACACCTTGCAGAAGATCCGGGACACGCCGGTGGTCGCGCAAGGGCGCACCCTGAAGCTGTCGGACGTCGCCACGGTCAAGCGCGGCTATGAAGACCCAAGCACCTTCATGATCCGCAACGGCGGCGAACCGGCCCTGCTGATCGGCGTCGTGATGAAAGAGGGTTGGAACGGGCTCGACCTGGGCAAGTCGCTGGACGCGGAAGCCCGCGCCATCAATGCCGAACTGCCGTTGGGCCTGAGCCTGTCGAAGGTCACGGACCAGTCGGTCAACATCGCCGCATCGGTCGACGAATTCATGATGAAGTTCTTCGCGGCCTTGCTGGTCGTGATGCTGGTGAGCTTCCTGAGCATGGGCTGGCGCGCGGGCCTGGTTGTCGCTGCAGCCGTGCCGCTCACGCTGGCCGTGGTCTTCGTGGTCATGGCCGCCACCGGCAAGAACTTCGATCGCATCACGCTCGGCTCGCTGATCCTGGCGCTGGGCCTGCTGGTGGACGACGCCATCATCGCCATCGAGATGATGGTGGTGAAGATCGAAGAAGGCTACAGCCACATCGCTGCATCGGCCTATGCGTGGAGTCACACGGCGGCGCCGATGCTCTCGGGCACGCTGGTCACCGCCGTCGGCTTCATGCCCAACGGCTTTGCACCATCGACTGCGGGCGAGTACACGAGCAACATGTTCTGGATCGTCGGCATCGCGCTGATCGCCTCCTGGGTCGTCGCGGTGGTGTTCACCCCGTACCTGGGCGTGAAGCTGCTGCCGAACCTCAAGAAAATCGAAGGCGGCCACGCCGCGATCTACGACACGCCGCGCTACAACCGCCTGCGTCGCGTGCTCGAGCGCGTGATCGCACGCAAGTGGCTGGTCGCAGGCGCCGTGATCGCGCTGTTCGTGCTGTCCATCCTCGGCATGGGTGTCGTGAAGAAGCAGTTCTTCCCGATCTCTGACCGTCCCGAGGTCCTGGTCGAGGTGCAGATGCCCTATGGCACGGCCATCACGCAGACCAGCGACGCGACGGCGAAAGTCGAGGCCTGGCTGTCTAAGCAAGCCGAGGCACAGATTGTCACCTCCTATATCGGCCAGGGCGCACCGCGCTTCTTCTTCGCCATGGGCCCGGAACTCCCGGACCCGTCCTTCGCCAAGATCGTCATCCGCACAGCCAGCCAGGAAGAGCGTGACGCCCTGAAGCTGCGGCTGCGCGAGGCCATCGCGCAGGGCTTGGCGCCCGAGGCGCGGCTGCGGGTGACCCAACTGGTGTTCGGCCCGTACTCGCCGTTCCCGGTGGCCTACCGTGTCACGGGGTCGGATGCAAACGAATTGCGGAAGATCGCGGCCGACGTGCGTCAGGTCATGGATGCGAGCCCGATGATGCGCACCGTCAGCACCGACTGGGGCACCCGCACGCCCGCGCTGCACTTCACCTTGAATCAGGACCGTCTGCAGGCCGTGGGCCTAAGCTCCAATGCCGTGGCGCAACAACTGCAGTTCCTCTTGAGCGGCGTGCCAGTGACGACCGTGCGCGAAGACATCCGCACCGTGCAGGTCGTCGCCCGTTCGGCGGGCGACACGCGTCTCGACCCGGCCCGCATCGCGGACTTCACGCTCGCCGGTGCCGGCGGTCAACGCATTCCGCTGTCGCAGGTCGGCCAGGTCGAGATGCGCATGGAAGAGCCGGTCATGCGGCGACGCGACCGCGTGCCCACCATCACGGTGCAGGGCGACATCGCCGACGGAACGCAGCCGCCGGACGTGTCGAACGCGATCACCAAGCAGCTGCAGCCGATCATCGAAAAGCTGCCCGCGGGCTACCGCATCGTCCAGGCCGGCTCCATCGAGGAATCGGAGAAGGCGACCGCGGCGATGCTGCCGCTGTTCCCGATCATGCTGGCGGTCACGCTTCTGATCATCATTCTCCAGGTGCGCTCGATGTCGGCGATGGTCATGGTGTTCCTTACCAGCCCGTTGGGACTGATCGGTGTGGTGCCAACTCTGCTCATCTTCCAGCAGGCATTTGGCATCAATGCGCTGGTTGGGCTCATCGCGCTGTCGGGGATTCTGATGCGCAACACGCTGATTCTGCTGGGGCAGATCCACCACAACGAGCAGGAGGGGCTGGACCCTTTCCACGCGGTGGTCGAGGCGACGGTGCAGCGAGCGCGGCCCGTGATCCTGACGGCGTTGGCGGCGATCCTCGCGTTCATTCCGCTGACGCATTCGGTGTTCTGGGGCGCATTGGCGTACACGCTGATCGGCGGCACTTTCGCGGGGACGATCCTGACACTGGTGTTCCTGCCGGCGATGTATTCGATCTGGTTCAGGATCAGGCCAGGCAACGCGACCCAGCCCGCGCACTGATGCACTTCATCATCATTCATCAAGATCGAAGGAACCAGTCATGTCGAGTTCATCAGTCGTCGTAGTGACTGGCGCGTCCTCGGGCATCGGACGTGCCGCCGCGGAAATGTTCGTGGCGCGAGGCTGCCGGGTTTTCGGCACCGTTCGCGAGTTGCGCAAGGCACCCGCGCTGCCTGGTGTGGAGTTCATCGAAATGGACGTCCGCGACGAAGGCTCTGTCCAGAGGGGCATCGAATCCGTCATCGACCGGGCCATGCGCATCGACGTGCTGGTCAACAACGCGGGAATGATGATGATCGGCGCGGTCGAGGAAACCGCGACAGCCGAGGCTGCAGTGCTGTTCGATACCAACGTTTTCGGCATGCTCCGCACGACGCGCGCGGTGCTCCCGTACATGCGTGAAAAACGCCGCGGGCGAATCGTCAACGTGAGTTCCGTGCTCGGTGTGCTTCCGGCTCCGTACATGGGACTCTATGCGGCCACCAAGCACGCAGTGGAAGGGCTGTCGGAGTCGCTGGACCATGAAGTGCGCCAGTTCGGCATTCGTGCCACGCTGGTGCAGCCGGCCTTCACCCGGACCAACCTCGATGCCAATGCGCCCCGTGTCAAGGCGCGGATCGCGGGCTATGACCGCGAACGCGAACTGGTGACGCTCTCCGTGGCCGAGAGCGTGAGCAGTGCGCCCGAGCCGCACGGCGTGGCGAGCACCATCGTCGAGGCGGCGCTGGGCCCGTGGCGAATGCGTTGCACGCCGCCGGGGGAGGCGTCTCTGTTGACGAAATTGCGCCGCTTCATGCCGGCGGGACCGGTGGATGCGAGCCTGAGGAAAAAACTCGGGCTCGTCTGAGCACCTGTCCGAGATGCTTGTACCGAGCGTCGCCCTGACCAACAAGAAGGAGAACATTTGTGGACAGCCTGGATCTCCTGCGCACATTCAGCGAGGTCGCCACTTCGGGGAGCTTCTCCCGCACGGCCAAGCATCTTTCGCTGTCCAAGGGCACCGTCAGCAAATACATCGCGGCACTCGAGAGCCGGTTCGGTGTCAGATTGCTGAACCGGACCAGCCATGCCGTCAGCCTGACGGACGCTGGCGCCTTGCTGCTCGAAAGAAGCAGGCCCATGCTCGAACTGGCCGACGTCACGCAAGCCGAGCTCCAGGACCGCGCGCGGATCCCCAGCGGGCGCGTGCGCATCTCGGCGCCTTACGGCATGGAACTGACCGAATTGCCGGCATTGATCAACGCCTTTCTTGGCCACTATCCGGAGGTCAGCATCAGTCTCGTGCTCACAAACCGCATGGTCGATCTTGCGGAGGAAGGCGTCGACATCGCGCTTCGCTTCGGCGCGTCAGCCAATGAGAACCTGATCGTTCGAAAACTGGTATCGATGGAGCTCACTGTCTGCGCGGCTCCCGTTTACTGGCGTAGGCATGGTGTGCCAGCTCATCCGGGCGAACTTGCGCATCACATCGCGCTGTTCAGCAGCCATCTGAATCCGCTGCCCAAGTGGCGCTTCGAAGTCGACGGTCAGCCACTCGAGGTCCCGGTCCGTGGACCGTTGGATGCGACGGAAGCCAGTCCGCTCATCCAGGCGGCGCTGCTTGGCGCAGGCGTTGTCTACTTGCCCTCGGTGATGCTCGCGCCTTACGTCGAGAGCGGGCGACTAGTGCCCGTGCTGTCGGAGTTCGTTCGCAGCGACATGTGGTTGTCCGCTGTGTACCTGGAGCGCCGGCACAGCACGGCGGTGCATCGGGCACTGCTGGATTTTCTCGTGAGCCGGTTGAAGCCTACAGGTTCGCGGATGAGGATCGACGCGCAGTGAGCTGGCAACGTGCGAAGGATGCGCGCCTCCCTGCGGGTTGTCACTGAAGCGAGCAGGATCGCGCAACCAGCTTGCTGCGGCGTGACCAGGCGCCCTGATGTCGTCCGCTGGGACGGCCACGTCGTAGTCGAAGTCCTTCGGGATCTCGAAGGTTTCGAACTCCGCGTTTCTGCGGGAGGCCTTTGATGTGGATTCCCACGCTCATTGGCCCCACTTTTCCATCGAACGCTGACCCGCTTCTGCGCACCGATGCGCAGAACCACAGGCGTGCGCGTTGGAATACAGGCGGTTCAAGCGTCAGCGAAAATGTGGGTCCACGCGTCGATGGCCGCACCGATGCCGCTAGATGCGCCGGTCACCAGTGCGCGCTTGCCGATGCGGGCGGTTGTGTATGAACTCAAGGTCGATCTCCTGGTCATGCAGAGCGGGTACAGAACGCCAAGGCCACCGGAGGCTTGCGCGTCGGCCGTGCGATGGCCTGAGTCGGCGGGGCAAGGGCCTGATCAAAGACGCTAGCGCAGGCAGGCGGCAGCTACACCACTTGCACCACGACCTTGCCCTTGGCGCGCCCACTGTCGACGTAGGCCAACGCTTTGTGGGTGTCCTGAAATGGGAACACTTTGTCGACGACCGGGCGGATGGCGCCTGACTCGATGAGGGCGGTGATCTCTCGCAACTGCGCCCCATCGGCCCGCATGAAGACGAAGGTGTAGTGGCCCCCGTTCTTCTTTGCCTTGTTCCTGATGCTGAAACTCAACAGGCGCAGCACTTGCCTGAGCGGCCAGGCCAGTCCTCGCGCGATGGCGAACGCCGGGGTGGGCGGCCCCGAGATGGAGATGAGATGCCCGCCCGGCTTGAGAACCTGGAGGGATTTGTTCAGCTCGCCGTTGCCGAGGCTGTTCAACACCACGTCGTAGTCGCGGAGCACCGTGGCGAAATCCTGCTGCTTGTAATCGATGACGACGTCCGCGCCCAAGGCCTTCACCCAGGCGACGTTGGCCGTGCTGGTGGTCGTGGCCACGAATGCCCCGAGATGCTTGGCAAGCTGGATGGCAATGGTGCCGACGCCGCCGGAGCCGGCATGGATCAGAACCTTCTGTCCTTTTTTCAGCTTGGCGGTTTCGACCAGCACCTGCCAGGCGGTCAGGGCCACCAGAGGAACGGATGCGGCCTCGACCATGCTGAGATTCTTGGGCTTCAGCGCCAGCGACGATTCCTTGACGGCGATGAACTCGGCGAAGGTGCCGATGCGATCGTCGTCGGGGCGCGCATAGACCTCGTCGCCCGGTTTGAAGCTGCGAACGCGAGCGCCGACCCGCTCAACCGTACCGGCCAGGTCGTTGCCCAGGATCAGGGGGAAGTGGTAGGGAAGAATCAATTTGAATTCGCCGCTCTTGATCTTCGAGTCCAGGGCATTGATGCTCGCCGCGTGGATCTGGATCAGGACGTCATCGTCCCGCACCTCGGGCTCGGGCGTTTCGCCGATGCGGCCAACTTCATTCTTTCCGTAACGATCGATGATGAACGCTTTCATGGGCGACTTTTTTCCAGAGTGTTTGATTGAATGCGCTTTGGGCAGCCCCGCCCCACAGGGGGCGGTCGGGAAAGTCGGCCTGAAGCCGGTTGCAAAAGATGCCGTCGTTCAGTCATTGAGAAAGGCCAGCGCCTTGGGCACGAATTCGCCGTGGTACTGGAAAATCCCGCCATGCCCAGCGTCTTTGTAGATGACCAGTTGCGAGCCTGGGATGCGACGCGCCATGTCATGGCTGTTCACAGTGGGCACCATGATGTCGTTGTCGCCATTCGCAATCAACACAGGGATGCGGATGCCGCCCAGATCCTGGGGCACCTGCCGGCCCCAGGCCTTGATGGCCTTCAGCTGTCGCAGGAAGGTAGGGGGCGTCGGCCCCTTGTCCCGATCCGCCTTGCGCTCCTTCAGTCGCTCCAGGAAGGCTTTCGCGGCTTGACGACCGTTGGCCGTGGAGGTGAAGAACAGAAAGGTCTTCGGATCCCGCAGCGTCAGCAGGCCTTTGACTATCAGCGGCCAGGAGACCGCTCCGACCCGTTCGATGCCTGTGCCGCCTGCCGGCCCTGTGCCGGTCAGGATGAGTCGGCGCACCAGGCCGGGGGCTTTCAGCACGATGTCCTGCGCCACGAATCCTCCGAGGGAGAAGCCAAGCAGATCAATCTTCTCGAAGCCCAGTGCGTGGACCAGCGCGATCGCATCCCGCGCCATCGCATCGATGGTCACAGGCGCTGTTCCGCCTGAAGCGCCGATCCCTCGGTAGTCGATGGCGATGATGCGATGCCTGCGGGCAAGTCCATCGACGATCCGCGGGTCGAAATTGTCGAGGACCGCGCCCCAGTGGTTGAGCAGGACCAGAGGCACGCCATCGCGCGGCCCCAGGTCGCGGTACGCGAATGCAGTCCCGTCGACATCGATCGAGAGGTTGGGAGCGTCGATGAAGGGCATGCGCGATCCGGTCAGGCGTTCACATCCACGATGGTGCGCCCCTGGACCTTCCCTGCGAGTACCTGGCTGGCAACGTCAGGAACCTCTGCCAATCCGATCACCTTGGTGGTCCGTGCCAGCTTGTCCAGGTCCAGGTCGCTGGCCAGACGCGACCACGCCTGCAGCCGCGCAGGCTGCGGCGCATTGACCGAGTCGATACCGGCGAGGGTGACGTTGCGCAGGATGAAGGGCAGGACGGATGCCGGCAGGTCCGCGCCCTGTGCGAGCCCGAAGGCCGCGACCACGCCGCGATACCGGGTCTGCGCCAGGACGTTTGCCAAGGTATGGCTGCCGACCGAATCGATGGCCCCGGCCCATCGCTCCTTGGCGATCGGTGCGCCCGCTTCGGACAGGGTGTGACGGTCGATGATGTCCGCCGCGCCCAGCGCACGCAGGTAATCGGATTCCTCGAGACGCCCGGTCGACGCGATCACGCGATAGCCCAGGCTCGACAGCAGCGCGATCGCCACGGAGCCGGCGCCGCCATTGGCGCCCGTCACCAGGATGTCGCCGTGCTCGGGCGTCAGGCCACCATGCTCGAGCGCGAGCACCGACAGCATGGCGGTGTACCCGGCGGTGCCTATGGCCATGGCATCCCGGGTCGAAAACACCTCGGGAACCTTGACCAGCCAATCACCACTCACCCGCGCCTTCTGCGCAAAGCCGCCGTGGTGCGTCTGGCTCAGTCCCCAGCCGTTGGCCAGCACACGGTCGCCGGCTGCGATGCCGGGATAAGTCGATGCCTCGACGACGCCGGCAAAGTCGATGCCCGGAATCAGCGGAAACTGGCGAATGACCGGTGACCGGCCACTGAGCGCCATCGCGTCCTTGTAGTTCACCGTCGAGTACTCGACCGCGACGGTGACATCGCCCGGCATCAGGTCCTTGTCCTTGAAGTCGACCAGGTTGGTTGAAATGGTGTCGCCGATCTTGCTGGCGAGCAGTGCCTGGAATGTCATGTGCTGTTCCTTCAGTTCTGGAGTTTTTTTCCGTATCAGGCGGCGGTGCGATAACGCTCTGCCACATGCGCCTGCCGGATGTCCGCGACCAGGGCCTGACGTGCTGTGTTCAGCGTTTCCCAGCGCGCGGCATCGTGCAGCGGCGGGATGGTCACGAGTTCACGGCGGTCGAATCCGGCCAGCGCGGCATCCACCAGCTCTTCTACTCCCATCAGGTCAGGCATCGCACGGGTATCGATGCCCGCGCGCTCCCAGATCTCGGTGCGGGTGCCGGCCGGCAACACCGCCTGCACGTAGATACCCTTGGGCGTGAGCTCCAGGCTCAACCCCTGGGACAGGAACAGCACGAAGGCCTTGGTCGCGCCGTAGACCGACATGCCGAACTCGGGCGCCAGGCCGACCACCGAGCCGATGTTGACGATCGCGCCTTTGCCGGCCTGCACCAGGCGCGGGGCGATGGCGCTTGCCAGCCTCACGAGTGCGGTGGTGTTGAGGCTGACCAAGCGGGCGACATCGTCTGTCGACTGGTCGATGAACGGGCCGGACAGTGCGGCCCCGGCGTTGTTGATCAGGGTCTCGATCCTGGCGTCCTCGCGCAGTCGCGTCTCGACGGCGGCCAGGTCGCCGGGTTGGGTCAGGTCGGCCGCAAGGATATCGACGGCAGAGCCGGTTTTCTCACGCAGGCGCGCCGCGAGCGTTTCCAGCCGCGCCTTGTCGCGCGCCACCAGCACGAGGTCGTGGCCGCGGCGTGCGAAGCGGTCGGCATAGATGGCGCCAATGCCGGTCGAGGCGCCCGTGATGAGAACAGTGGAATGAGAGGTCATGTGTTTTGCTCGTGATCGAAAGGGTGAGTCCATGCCGAGATATGCAGCGTGGAAAAACGACTACCGGACACTGGAATCAGCGAGGGTCGGATAGTCGATGTAGCCTTTGGCGCCACCGCCATACAGCGTGGTGGGGTCCAGCGCGGCGAGGGGTGCGCCGATCTCCAGCCTTTCGACCAGATCGGGGTTGCTGATGAAGGGGCGGCCGAAGACGAACAGGTCGGCCTTGTCCTCGATCAGGCGGGCGTTGGCCAGTTCGAGGTCATACCCGTTGTTGGCCAGGTAGGTGTTCTTGAAGCGAGTGCGCAAGGCGTCGAAATCGAACGGTGCGGCATCGCGCGGACCCCCGGTGGCGCCTTCGACCACATGCAGGTAGACGATGCCCATCGCATTGAGTTGCTCGGCGATGTAGTCGTACTGCGACTGCGGATCGCTGGACGAAATGGCGCCGGCCGACGACACCGGCGAGAGGCGCACACCGGTGCGCTCGGCACCGATTTCCTTCGCCACGGCGGCCGTGACTTCGAGCAACAGGCGCGCGCGGTTCTCGATGGAGCCGCCGTACGCGTCCGTCCGGGTGTTGGCACCGTCCTTGATGAACTGCTCCAGCAGGTAGCCGTTGGCACCGTGGACCTCGACGCCGTCGAACCCCGCAGTGATTGCATGGGCCGCAGCCTGGCGGAAATCCTCGACGATGCCTGGAATCTCATCCAGGGTCAGGGCACGTGGCTCAGAGACGTCATGAAAACCGTTGTTGACGAAGGTCTTGGTCGCGGCGCGGATGGGGGAGGGGGCCACCGGCGCGGTGCCACCAGGGCGCAGGTCGACGTGGGAGATACGGCCCACGTGCCACAACTGCACGAAGATCCGCCCGCCCTTGGCGTGAACGGCGTCGGTCACCTTGCGCCAGCCGTCGATCTGCTGCGGCGTGTACAGACCCGGGGTGTCCTGGTAGCCCTGGGCATCGGCCGAGATCTGGGTGGCTTCGGTGATGATCAGGCCCGCCGAGGCGCGCTGACCGTAGTAGGTGGCGGCGTACTCGCTGGGCACCAGACCCGCGCCTGCCCGATTGCGCGTCAGCGGCGCCATCACGATGCGGTTGGACAGTTGGAGTGAGCCAAGTGTGTAGGGCTCGAAGAGCGTCTTGTCAGTCATGCTTGTTTGCTGTGTCGTCGTTGATCGGGCGGGGACGGGATGCGCTACGGCATCACTCCTCGAGGAACTGGATCGCGTGTTGCAGGAAGCGCTCGGGATACTGGAACTGCGCGCCGTGTCCGGCGTCGGGATAGATCAACAGCTGCGCGTTGGGAATGTTCTGCGACAGATGCCAGGAGTTGATCGTGGGAATCATGATGTCGTCGACGCCGTTGAGCACCAGGGTCGGCTGCGTGACGGCGTTCAGGAAGGCATAGGGGTTCGCACCCGGCAGCGGCTGCAGGTAGGCGGCGTGCGCCTCGGCTTGGGCTTGAGCGACGGCCATCGAGCTGGGCGGGTCCTGGTCGGCGCGCTGGTGGCGGCGCTCCCAGAAGGCCAGACCCGCCTGCTTGGCAGCTTCCGAGCGGCCGAAGAACAGGTAGAGAAAGTCATCCGCGGTCGGCACGGGGTTCGGCGCGACCTCCAGCACCCTGGGCTCCATCTTCGGATCGCCGCCGCGCAGTCCGGTGCCGAGCAGGACGAGCTTTCGAACCAGTTGCGGGTGACGCAGCACGACCTCCTGCACCTGGAAGCCCCCGATCGAGAAACCAAGCAGATCGACCTGGGACAGACCCAGCGCCCGGATCACCAGGGCGATGTCGTCCGCCATGTCTTCGATCCGGTTGCGGGGCGTGCCGGTCGAGGAGGCAATGCCGCGACCGTTGTAAAGGATGACCTCGCGGCCTGCGGCCAGACCATCGGTCAACAGGGGATCCCAGTGGTCCAGGCCGCCGCGGAAATGTTGGACGAAGAACAGAGGGGGCTGTCCGCTGGAGGTGTTGCCCCAGCGGCGATAGGCGAATTTTTCGCCATCCACTTCGACGAAGCGGGTGGGTGCGGTCAGGTGGGTATCGCTCATTTTCGGAAGCCTTCCAAGGTAAGTTGGCTTAATGATGTCGATCATCATCTTTGATGTCAAGGACTTTGATGATGATCGACATCAATGTATATTCATGGCTTCACCGATGGCACATCTAGAGAGGTCCTGGACATGAAGGTCACCAAGGCGCAGGCACAGGCGAACCGGGCGCACATCGTCGAGACGGCCTCCACGCTGTTTCGCGAGCGTGGTTACGACGGGGTGGGGATTGCGGACTTGATGGCGTTCGCAGGCTTCACCCACGGCGGGTTCTACAAGCACTTCGAATCCAAGGCCGACCTGATGGCGCAAGCCGCGACCTGCGGTTTTGCGCAGACGGCCGCCAAGGCCGAAGGCGTCGATGCGATGGCATTTGTCCATCACTATCTGTCCCGTGAACACCGAGATGCACCGGGTGACGGTTGCACGATGGCCGCCCTGTGCGCAGATGCTGCGCGCCAACCGGAGTCGATCAAGACGGCGTTTGCGACCGGCATTGAAAACCTGCTGGTGACCCTGGGAAACCAGTTCGACGCGCCAGAGGAGGACGATCAGGGCGGCGACGCACGCGCCAGGCGGATCGACCTCATTGCGCAGGCAGTCGGTGCCATCGTGCTGTCGCGGGCGTGTCCTGACGACTCGCCACTGGCCGATGAAATTCTGGATGTCTGCCGCAGCGCCGTCCTGTCGAGGCTTTCCTCGATGACGCCTGGCGCTTCCGGTTCCCAGAGCACCTAGTCGCACAACTTCCGCGACAGCCCACGACAGAGGTCGGCGGCATCTCATTGCTGCAGACGCTGCGGGTCCCCTGAGGCCGCATCCTGCACAGCGCGAAACGCGCTTATAAAGAGCTCGCCCCACCACTGATTCTTGAGCGAGTGCGTATGAAGTCTGCAGGCTTGAAGGGAACCGTGTCCATTGAACTGGTGCACGAGGCGATCCACGCCGCGGCGCTGAGAAACATGGACATCAGCAGCGTCCTCGAAAGCGCCAAGATTGATCGTGAGCTGTTGAACGCGCCGCGTGCGCGCATCTCGGCGGCGGCGTATTCGCAGATGTGGGTGGCGCTGGCCGACCTGATGGACGACGAGTTCTTCGGCCTCGACAGCCACGGGCTTCGCCGCGGCAGCTATGCGCTGATGACGCGCGCCGCCGTCAACGCCGACAACCTGGCGCATGCGCTGCGCCGCATCCTGAGGTTCCTCCACGCCACATTGGACGATTTCCGCGGCGAGCTGGTCTGCGACGGCGACGAGGCGCGCGTCGTGCTGCATGACGGCGGCGTGCTGCGCCGGTTGTTCGGCTACGGCACCTGGTTCATCCTCGTCCATGGGCTGGCGTGCTGGCTCGTGCACCGGCGCATTCCCCTGCGCGAGATGCAGTTCCGATGCCCGCCGCCCGGCGACGACAGCCACTACCGAACGCGCTTTTGCGAGAGCGTGAATTTCAATGGCGAGACCACGCACATCAGTTTCGCAAGCGATCTGCTGGACCTGAAGATTGCGGAGTCGCCCGCCACGGTCGACAACTTCCTGAGGGAAGCGCCGGCCAACCTGCTGGTCAAGTACCGTAACGACGCCAGCACCAGCGCCCAGGTGCGCAACAGGTTGCGAAGCCAGATGCCCGAGGCGTGGCCCGAACTCGAAAAGCTCGCACAGGAACTCTGCGTTTCCGGCACCACGCTGCAACGCCGCTTGCAGCAGGAGGGCGTGAGCTACCAGCGCGTGAAGGACGACCTGCGGCGGGACATCGCCATCGACCTCTTGTCGAGCGCGTCGCTGACGGTGGCCGAAGTCGCTGCCCGCACCGGCTTCCAGGAAACCAGCGCCTTCCATCGCGCCTTCAAGAAATGGACAGGCGTCAGCCCGGGCGCCTATCGCTCGTCCGCACCCGCGCCGCAATAAGCCGAAGCTCCGGCGTCCGGCAGGGATGCCGACATGTCCGAACGCCCCATCCAGATCGAGACGCGCGGGCATGGAAGCGTGCCGCCTGCAGAACTAACCTCCCGTCGACATCGCATCTCGCGACAGATCAAACGACAGGAGACGAAAACATGCAGCAGGCCGGCAAGCAGGTCGATATTCACGCGTTGGCGGGGCACTCCCGGTTCAACGGCTTTCACGGGCTCGTGCTCTGGTGGTGCGTGTTGATCCTGGTCATCGACGGCTATGACCTGGCGGTCGTGGGCGCCGCGCTGCCATCGATCATGAAAGACATGGGCGTCGACGCCACGAGCGCCGGCGTCATGGCCGGGTCGGCGTTGTTCGGAACCATGCTGGGCGCGATCTTCCTGGGCACCTTGGCAGACCGCATCGGCCGCCCTCGCATGATCGCGGTGTGCGTGGCGCTCTTCAGTGTCTTCACGGCGCTGACCGGGCTGGCCACCGAACCCATCGGCTTCAGCGTCGCCCGCTTCATCGCGGGCCTCGGCATCGGCGGGGTGTTGCCCATCGTGACCGCGCAGATGGGCGAGTTCGCACCGGCGAAGCTGCGCACGCGCCTGGTGACGATGGTTTTCGCGGGCTACTCCGTAGGCGGCATTCTGGTTGCGCTCACTGCCAAGCAGCTCATCGAGAGCCACGGATGGCAATGGGTGTTCTATGTGGCCGGCCTGCCCGTGCTGCTGATTCCGCTCATCCTGAAAACGATGCCCGAATCGCTGTCGTTTCTTCTCAAGAAGGGTGACCAGCGGCAGCTCGGGGAGATCGTGGCCAAGCTCGCGCCGGAGCAGCCGAACGCAGCCGGCACCGTGTATGTCGGCGCGTCCACCGACCGCCTGCACGACGCGCCGGTGCGCACCCTGTTCGACGCCGGACGCGCGTTCAGCACCGTGATGATCTGGGTGGCTTTCATGACGGGGCTGTTCATGGTCTACGCGCTGAACTCCTGGCTGACCAAACTCATGGCCATGGCGGGATACAGCTTGGGCTCGGCCCTGAACTTCGTGATCGTCTTCAACGTCGGCGCGATCGTGGGCGCGATCGGCGGCGGTCTGCTGAGCGACAAGTTCAACATCAAGCATGTGCTGGTGGCGTTCTACGTGGTCGGGGCTGCGTCGCTGGCCGCGCTCGCGTACACGAAATCGACCGAGCTGCTGTTTGTTGCCGTGTTCGTGGTGGGTGCGTCCACGCTCGGAACGCAACTGCTGGCCTATGCCTACGCTGGCGATTTCTATCCACCGGCCGTGCGTTCGACCGGCGTCGGCTTCGCCTCGGGTGTCGGCCGCATCGGCGCCATTGCTGCGCCGATTCTGATCGGCTGGCTCGTGTCGCTGAGCCTGCCCATCGAGCAGAACTTCATGGCGATCGCGCTGGCCGGCGTCATCGGCGCGGCAGCGGTCTCGTTCGTGAACCAGTCGCGCGCCGCGTCGACTCAGGCCAAGGCCGCGCGCGCAGCCACCGGCGAAGCGAGCCGTGTGGACGGGGCGATTCGCCCGGCTTCGAAATAGCAAGGAAACCTCAATGAACCGAATGATGGCGCCGCCGCTGGAGGCACACGCGCTGCAAGGAGCGGTCGACTGGGCCATTGCCACTCGGCGCAGCGTCAGGGCGTTCTTGCCCCGGCCGGTGCCCCGGGAAGAGGTCGAGGCGATCCTCTCGACGGCGCGCTACAGCGCCTCCGGCATGAACATGCAGCCCTGGCATGTGCATGTGCTGACGGGGCCTGCCAAGGCCCGTCTGTCGGCGGCGATTGCCGTGCTCGACGACGATCCCGGCCGGTCGGGCGAGCTGCTTGAGCCCTACGACTACTACCCGCGCGAATGGTTTTCGCCGTACCTGGAGCGGCGCCGCAAGGTCGGCTGGGACCTCTACGGATTGCTCGGCATCGCCAAGGGCGACAAGCAGCGCATGCACCTGCAGCACGGTCGCAACTACCGCTTCTTCGATGCGCCCGTGGGCCTGTTCTTCACGGTGGACCGTGAACTCCAGGAAGGCAGCCTGCTGGACTACGGCATGTTCCTGCAGAGCGTGATGGTGGCCGCACGCGGCCGCAACCTTCACACCTGCCCACAGGCCGCGTTCCTGAAATTCCATCGCCAGATCGCGGACCTGCTGAACATTCCCGTCGGCCAGATGCTGGTTTGCGGCATGAGCCTGGGCTACGCCGACACCTCGTCGGTCGAGAACTCACTCGTCACCGAGCGCGAGCCTGTGTCCGCCTTCACGACCTTCCACGACACCTCCAAGGAGACCACCGCATGAGCGCGCCATCCTATGCACGGGGCCTCGAACGCTGCGCGGCAAATCATGTGCCGCTCACGCCGCTGGGATTTCTCGACCGCGCGGCGCTCGCGCATCCGAACCGCGTGGCGGTGGTGCACGGCGAGCTGACGCGAACCTGGGCGCAGACGCGCGAGCGCTGCCATCGCCTGGCGTCCGCGCTGGCGATGCGAGGCATCGAACCGGGCGACACCGTCTCGGTGCTCGCGCCCAACACGCCGGCCATGCTGGAGGCCCACTTCGGCATTCCGCTGGCTGGCGCGGTGCTCAACGCAATCAACCATCGCCTGGATGCCGAAGGCATCGCGTTCATCCTGCGCCACAGCGAGTGCAAATTGCTGATGGTCGATCGCGAGTTCGCCGCCACGGTGGCCGCAGCGCTGAAGCTGCTCGACCGTGCGCCTGCGGTCATCGACATCAACGACCACCTCGCACCACCCGGCGAACCCATCGGCGAGACCGACTACGAATCGCTGCTGGCGAACGGAGACCCGGACTTTGCCGGTCGCTGGCCCAGCGACGAGTGGCAACCCATCGCCCTGAACTACACCTCCGGCACGACCGGAGACCCCAAGGGCGTGGTCGCCAGCCATCGCGGCACCTACCTCATGAGCCTGCTGCAGATCACGAACTGGGCGATGCCACGGGCGCCGAAGTACCTGTGGACCTTGCCCATGTTCCACGCGAACGGATGGTGCTTCACCTGGGCCGTGACCGCGGCGGCGGGCACCCATGTCTGCCTGCGCCGGGTGTCTGCCGACGCCGTGCTGGAGGCCATCGAGCGCCATCAGATCGATCACCTCTGCGCAGCGCCGGTCGTGATGGCGATGCTCGCGGACGCGGCGAAAGATACCCGGCTGCCGCGCCCCGTGCGCGTGCTGACGGCCGGCTCACCGCCGCCGCTCGCCGTGCTGAACGCGGTGCTGGCGATGGGCTTCGACGTGGAGCACGTCTTCGGAATCACGGAGGTTTCCGGCACGCCGGTGAGTTGCGTGTGGCAGGACGGCTGGGACGACCTAGCGCCCGCCGAGCAGGGGGCGCTGCGCGTGCGCCAGGGCGTGCGCGCCGCCATGTTCGAAGGCCTCATGGTCGGCGATGCCGACACCCTCGAACCCGTCGTGCCCGACGGCAAATCGGCGGGCGAGCTCATGCTGCGCGGCAACACCGTGATGATGGGCTACTTCAAGAACGAGGCGGCAACGCGCAAGGCGCTCGCCGACGGCTGGTTCCGCACCGGTGACGTCGCGGTCCTGCATGCCAACGGGTATGCGCAGATCACCGACCGGTCGAAGGACGTGATCATCTCGGGCGGCGAGAACATCTCGTCGGTCGAAATCGAAGACGTCGTCCATGGACACCCGGCGGTGCTGCATGCCGCCGTGGTGGCGCAGCCCGACCCCAAGTGGGGCGAGGTGCCGTGCGTGTTCATCGAGCTGAAGGCCGGTGTCGCCGCGCCCACCGAGCAGGAGATCATTGCGTTCTGCCGCGAGCGGCTGGCGCACTTCAAGTGTCCGCGCCGCGTGATCTTCATCCCCTTGCCGAAGACGGCCACGGGAAAGATCCAGAAGTTCCGCTTGCGCCAGCAGGCCGGAAGCCAGGACGCCATCACCCGGCTCGCGAGCCATGGCTGAGTGCGAAGCGGCCGCGACCCTGGGGCCTGTCGGGCCCGGCTATCGCTTCTCGCGACCCCACACCTTCGACGAAGCGCAAGTGCGTGCCTTCGCGCTGGCCGCGGGAGACGAGAACCCGCTGCACCACGATGCCGCGTTTGCACAGGGCACGCGCTTCGGCGGCTTGATCGCCAGTGCGACCCACACCACCTCGCTGCTGATGGGGCTGACCGCCAGCCACTTCGCCACGAGGGGGAAGGTGCTGGGCATGAACTTCTCGGTCGACCTGCTGCGTCCCGTACGGGCGAGCGAGACGGTACTCATCGAGTGGCGCGTGACGTCGATGGCCGCGCATTCGAAGGGCGGCTGCGTTCTCGAATTGCAAGGTGCGATCAAGAGCGCGGACGACAGGACCAGCGTGCTCGCGCAGGGCACGGTGCTTTTCACGCCCGCCGCATGAGTGCTTTCCGCGCCAGCGTGCGCGTTCACGGGGGCATTGCCCCAACAAGGAGACAAAAAATGAAGATGGCCCCTCTCACATGCCGACGCGACACCCACCGGCGCATCACCTCGTGGTCCGTGGTGACTGCTGCGGCGCTGCTTGCTTCCTGCGGCGGCAGCGGCAGCGGTGGTAGCAACTCGCCACCCGCGCTGTTCCCGTCCGCTGCCGGAAGCGCGCAGGCCGCGTGCAACAGCTTCCTGAGCCGGGCCTTCGAAGGCGCCACGATCACGCAGGCGACGCTGACGCCCCAGACAGACACCACGCCGGAGACCTGCACCGTGCGCGGCGAGATGCCGCCGGAACTCGCCTTCGAAGTCAAGCTGCCCAGCAGCTGGAACCAGCGTGTCCTGTTCATCGGCGGCGGCGGCTTCGACGGCGCCATCTACCCCAGCGCCTACAGCCCTGGCGTCGCGGAAAGCGGCTACGCGACCATCGCGACGAACCATGGACACGATGCGACCAAGCATCCCAATGGCTCCTTCGCTATGGACCCCCAGTTGCTTCAGGACTACGCAGACGGTGCCGTGCCCAAGGTGCTTGCATCGGCGAAGGCCGTGCTCCGCTCGCGCTATGGCGAATCGGTCGGCCGCTCGAAGTTTGTCTACGAGGGCTGTTCGGGCGGCGGGCGTCAGGCGTTGATCCAGGCGCAACGGCATCCCGATCTGTTCGACGGCGTGATTGCGCGCGCCCCGGCCAATGCCTACACGGGCCAGTTCCTCTGGTATCAAAAAATACTCAAGCAGCTGGCCCAGCCCGAGGCGGGCCTGAGCATCCCGAAGGTCAAGACCCTCGCGAACTTCATGCAGTCCCAATGCGATGCACTCGACGGCCTGAAGGACGGAATCATCAGCCACCCCGAGGCCTGCAAGCCCGATCTGGCCAAGCTCCGATGCACGGGCGCCGACGCAGACTCTTGCCTGACCGATGCGCAGCTGGCGTCCGCCAAGGTCCTGTACGAGCCCACCGATGTGGCGGGTGGTCGCTACACATGGCCGGCCTTTCCCTATGTCGGCGGCGAGACCGCCGACGACGCATCGTGGCAGGCCATCGGAGGCACCACGTTTCAGATTCTCGGCGGCGACTACATGAAGTACTTCGTGGCGCAAGACCCGTCCGCAGACCCGCTGAACGTCGACCCGCTGCAGTACACGAACCGACTCGACCACCTCGCCCGATTGATCGATGCAGTCAACCCCGACCTGAGCGGGTTCCGGGCCCGCAACGGCAAGATGCTGCTCATGCACGGCACCACCGACTGGCTGATCACGCAGAACAACACCACGGACTACTACCGCAAGGTCGTCGCCGCAGCGGGCGGGCAGGCCGCGGCCGACCGGTTCGTCGAGTACTACGTGCTGGCAGGCAACGACCACTGCGCCGCCACGCCGGCAGGCGGCAAGGGCCCGGACAGCGTCGACCTCATCACCCCGATGTTCGACTGGATCGAAACCGGCACCCATCCCAGCGCCCGCGAGATCGTGGCCACGCGCAGCGTCGAGCCGGGCAAGGGCATGCAGCGGCCGATGTGCAGGCACCCGCAGTTTCCAAAGTACAACGGCACCGGCGATCCCGACGCGGCGTCCAGCTTCACCTGCACGTCACCTAGCTAGGCGTCGTGGCGCTGTGTACGCAGCAGTGTTGGCACAGGCTGATCTGTGAAGGCATTCGCGAAGAGAACGCGCGTCGCCCGTTCTGGGTGGCGCGGGAAGGATTCGACACGCGCTGATGCATTCAATGGATACGGTGTCCTCCTGCTGGTTTCTCGCACCCTCTGGCCGCCGAAGCGCGCAACTTCGGTGGGCGCCGAGGGCATGCGTCGGCGTACTGACCCTACCTACGAAGCCCGATCCGGACTGAGCCCCGCAGCGATTCACACTGCCTTGGTTGTCGGGTATTGGCCTCGTTGCAGACATCGATTGTTCCGATCCCGACTACGGCAATCGCTGCATAGCCGTCCTTCGGGTAGCAAGGCCACCAGATCCATGAGTTCCCTCGGCCGTGCTGGACTTGCGCCGTCTCGCCACTAAATTAGGGTGAAAAAACATTTCGCAACAATTTAGATTGTGTTCGCCGAGCAAGGCCTTCGTTGATTTGATCGCGGAGCGCTTGGGGGCTAAGGGCGAGCAACCCCCTGATGTGGGCTGTGAGCGATTGCCAGACGAAGACCGGGGAACAAAGCGGGGAACAAACGAAAGATTTGAGTCCAGCTTGCCAAAGTAAATGGGCGTTGCAGGGCATCATTCAGTAGACCCCAGCCCAACATAACGTCCAAGGGCGTTCACTGAAGTTCAGTGAACGCCCTTTTTCATTGGCCAGGCGGCTGTTGACTGTGCTTCGCCGTCTCACTCGGGATGTCTGCGTCTGGATGACGACCCCCGCGATCCCGTCGATGGGGTTCACTCCACACGCTAGCTAGTCGATCGCGATCTTGTTCTTCTTCACGAGGTCTGCCCAGCGCCGCATGTCGGTGTGGATGTAGTCGGCGGTCTGCTTCGCGCTGCTGGCTTCGGGAAACATGCCGACGTTCTCGAAGCCCTTCATGACCTCCGGGTCCTTCAGGGCTTGTGCCACCGCTTCGTTGAGGCGATTGCTTCGGTCTGCCGGGAGGCCCGTGCGCGCAGCCAGGACGAACCACTGGCTGGCTTCGAAGTTGGCGATGCCCGCTTCCCTGAGTGTCGGCACCTCGGGCAAGGAGGTGGAGCGCGTCGCCGTGGAGACCCCATACGCCTTGAGCTTGCCGGACCTGATGTGCGGCAGCACAGGCGTGATGCCCAGTACCGCCAGGGGGATCTGTCCACCGATCACGTCGGTCACCGCTTGGTTGCCGCCCTTGTAGGGCACGTGCGTCATCGTCACGCCTGTCAGTGCCTGGATGAGTTCTCCGGTCAGGTGCTGGCCGGTGCCGTTGCCGGAGGAGCCATAGCTGTACTTGTCCGGGTGGGCGGATGCGTCCGCGAGCAGGGCCTTGAGGTCCTTGGGCGCATCGGGCCGTGCCGGTCCTACGAGAACGGTGGAGCCTTTGGCGAGCATGGCGATGGCGCTCATCTCCTTGCCGATCTGCGGCATCGGGATGCTCGTGAGCACCGGGCCGGGAACCGTCACCAGGGTGTAGCCGTCGGCCGGCTGGGTCGCCACATACCGCAGCGCGAGCGAGCCCGTGGCGCCGGGCTTGTTGTCGACCACGATGGGCTGGCCGAGCGTCGCTTCCAGCTTGCGGGCGACAAGGCGCGTGACGACATCGACGCTGCCCCCGGGTGGGTAGCCGACGACCCAGGTGATCGCTCGAGCGGGGTACTTCTCTTGCGCGAGCGTCGCAGAAGACGCCAGCGCCGTGAGTGCGCAGAAGATCAGAAAGAGGCCTCGGCGGCCGCCTGGATGCTTGGACATGGGGTGAGCCTTCTGGGACGGTGGGGAGATGCGCGAGCGCGTCAGGGATTCCGCGGCCTCAGTCCGGCGCGCCCGGCGCCGTGTGAGGATGTGCCGCCGCACTCTGATGGAAGGCGCGGACCATCCGCTGGATCGGCCCCAGGACCCACGTGTTGCAGACGAGCACATCCGACTCCTCCTTGGGGTCGCGCGTGATGTTGAAGAGATAGGGCGATTCGAGCTTGCCCTTGCCTTCGTTCACCTCGGGCTCCCAGTAGAAGTGCAGCTTCCAGTCACGCCACTTCACTGCGCGCAACTCGTTCTTGATATGGAAGAGAAAGCCCTCGCGCAAGGACTTCTGTTCGCCGAGGAAAAAAGGCATCTGATCGATGCCATCGATCGGTCTGTCCTCGGGAATGCGGGCGCCGCCCGCGCGTGCCAGCGTGGAGAAGAGGTCGGTGACGTGCACGATCTCGTTGCTCACCCGGCCCGCGGCGATCTTGCCCGGCCAGCGCACGATGCACGGCACGCGAAGGCTGCCTTCCATGGCCGTGTGATAGGTGCCGCGCCAGGGGCCGGCCGTGCCGCGGTAAGGGGCGCGGAACTCGGGGCCGTTGTCGCTCGCGAAGATGAAGAGGGTGTCTTCTGACATGCCGAGGCGCTCGATCTCGTCGATGACCTGGCCCACGCGGTGGTCCATCTCGACCATGGAATCGGCGAAGTCGCCATGGCCGGTGCGGCCCGCGAAATCGCGGTGAGGCAGGGTGGGGAAATGCAGGTGCGTGAGCGGCAGATAAAGGAAGAACGGCTTCTGTGCCGCGTGGTTGCGCTGGATGAATTCCAGAGACCTGTTCGTCAGCGTCTCGTCGATGCGCCGGCGCGAATCCAGGTTGTATTCCTCGACGTTCTGCGAAGGCGCACCGGCACGGCCCTGCATGATGTACGGGATGTCCGCCACGCTCGGGTCGTAGCCGACACTGGCCGTGAACTGGCTCTCGTCCGTGGTGCGCGGAATGCCGTACCACTCGTCGAATCCCCGGTCGCTCGGGAAGCGGCCTTCCACATCGCCCAGGTGCCACTTGCCGTAGTGCGCAGTCGCATAGCCCTGTGCCGAGAGCAACTGCGCCAGCGTGATCTCGCGGCGTGCCAGGCCCTGAGGCAGGCCGGGCGGCACCGATTGCAGGCAGCCCGTACGGATCGGATGCCGCCCGCTCATCAGCGCGGAGCGCGTCGGCACGCAATCGCTCTCGACATTGAAGTTCTGCAGCA
This sequence comes from Variovorax sp. GW460-12-1-14-LB1, assembly GCF_059423605.1. NCBI lineage: Bacteria > Pseudomonadati > Pseudomonadota > Betaproteobacteria > Burkholderiales > Comamonadaceae > Variovorax > Variovorax sp. GW460-12-1-14-LB1. Next base: position 10,510 of record NZ_JBWKYF010000044.1, on the reverse strand, counting down.
GAAGGCCTTGGCTGGCAAGTGCGTCGATGCGTGGCGTGGGCGCGCCCCGCAGCGCCCCGCCGCCGTAGCAGCCGAGCTCGCCCCAGCCGAGGTTGTCGGCAAGGATGAGAACGATGTTGGGTGGGTTCATGGAGGGACTCATTGCGACTGCAGTCTAGGAACGGCTAGGATTCGGGTGTTTCCAATTGGGAAAACTTCGTTAACTTTTATTTATGTCCTTCTCGGCACGTGACCTCGACTACTTCCTGGAAGTGGCGCGCCATGGGCAGCTGGCCCGTGCGGCAACCAGCCTGACGGTGACGGCCGCGGCGCTTTCCAAGGCGATCCGCCGGCTGGAGGACGAGATGGGGCTCGGTCTCTTCGAGCGCTCGGGCCATGGCATGACGCTCACGCCCTTCGGCGTCGCGTTCCGCGAACGTGCGCAACGCATGAAGTCCGAGCACGACGAGGCGCTTCGTCATGCGGGCGACGTCCGTGCAGGACGTGCCGGGCTCATCCGCGTGGGCGCGACGCTGGCGGTTCTGGATGCCGTGCTCTCACCGGCGCTTGCGGCCCTGCAGCCCCGTCGCCCGGGCATGCATGTGCGCCTGGAAGTGGCGTCTTCGGACGAGTTGATCGACTGGACGCGCCAGGGCCTGCTCGATGTCGCCGTGATTCCGACCTATGAATCCATGCCGCACGGCCTGGTGCATGAGGATCTGCTGACCGATGCGCTCGTCGCCGTGGCGCGCGTGGGGCATCCGGTCTTTGCGCGCCGCCGTCTCGCGATGGGCGATCTGTCGAAATTCTCCTGGGTGCTGCCGTCCGTTCATTCGGCTGCACGTGCGAAGCTGGACGAGGTATTTCGCTCTGCGGGCGCGACGCCACCGCAAGGCGCGATCGAGGTGCACTTCAGTGCGTCATGGTCGCTGCCGGTGCTTGCAGCGACCGATCTGATGGGCATCGTCCCGGTCTCCGTGCTCGCGCTGCCCCAGGCGCGTGGCGTCAAGGTGATTCCTGTCGAGGCGCTGTCGATTCCGAGGCGTATCTCGCTTTTTTCACGTCCGAATACCTACCGCTCCCCACTCCTCGAGGAGTTCGTGCAGGCGCTCAAGGCACTGGCGCCGGCGCAGCGAAGCAGCGCGGCGCGCAAGGGCTGACGGGCGCTCGCTGAGGCCGCCCTCAGTTCGCGGTCGTCGCCTTCACCGGCCAGTCGCGCAACTTGCCCGGGTTCAGCAAGCCCATTGGATCGAAGCGCTGCTTCACCTCGATGACTTCCGGCGGCAGCGGCCCGCCGGCCTTGCCGTCTTCCACGATGTTCACGTGCGGGTTGTTGATGTGCACCTGGTGCGCGCGGTGGATGTCGATGATCTCGTTCAGGCGATCCTCGGTGCTGAAGCGCACCAGCTGCAGCCCGCTGCAGGTCAGCAGCCCCGCCGCGTTGCGCAGGAACTCGACGTGCATCATGACCTCGCCGCCCAGCAGTTTCTCCATCTCGATGACCTGCTCGACATGCCGGCCGGGGATGAACCCGCTTTGCAGGTAGGTCAGCGTCGGGTCGATCTTCAGCGCGTGCAGCGTCGTGTGGTTCCAGGTGAATTCCATCAGCGTGCGGTTGCTCTTCTGTACTTCGGCGGCCGTCTTGCGGTAGCTCACGGTGCCGCCGTGCGCCTGCACCAAAAGCATCATGGCCGGCTCACTCGACTCGGCCACCAGCGACAGCACGGTGTGGCAGCCCTTCGGCAGGTGCGCCGCCAGTTGTGCGAGGTGGTCGGCGATGGGCGCCGCGAAGAAGGTCACGCCGCGCTTCACGATGCCCGGCGCATGGGCGAGCTTGTCCGCGAAGTTCAGCGCGTTCTCGAAGTCGTCGAAGGTCACCAGCGTCTCGAGCCACGGATGCGCCGGCGCCAGTGCGATCTCCAGCTCCAGCACGAGGCCGTTGGTGCCCCACAGGTGGTGCATGCGCATCGCTTCGGCGCCGCGCAGTTCGATCACCTGCGGCTCGGCCTCGATGGTCATCGCGCGAATGCCCAGCACATTGCCGGGCGCGCCCAGCGGCCCGTAGTTGATCGAGCCCACGCCGCCGAAGCCACCACCGAACAGGCCGCCCAGCGTCGCGCTGCGGTAGGTCGAGGGCACGCAGCGCATCTCCTGGCCGGTGGGTCTTGTCTGCTTCTCGAGTTCGCCCAGGCGGATGCCGGCCTGCGCGCGCGCCACGCCGGGCTGCACCCACAGGCAGGCGTTGTAGCCCGTCATGTCGAGCACCACGCCGCCGGCGAGCGGCGTGGTCTGGCCGTAGTTGCCGGTGCCGCTGCCGCGGATCGTGATGGGCACGCCGCGGCGTGCGCAGGCGCCGACCACCGCGCGGATGTCTTCTTCGGTGCGCGGGCGCACCACCACGTCGGCGCGCTTGTCCTTCAGCTGGCGGGTGAGCACCGGGCTGAACCAGGAGAAGTCCTGCGAGAGGCGCGTGACGCGGCCTTCGTCGGTGATCCAGTCGAGGTCGGGGAGTTCGAGCAGCAGTTGTTCGATGGCGGAAGCGGGAGCGTTCATGGTCGATTTCAATCCTGGGAAAGTTCGCTCGCGTGCCACGAGCCCAGCGCCACCTTGGTGAGCCAGGCCATCAGCACGAAGAGCGCGACACCGGTGAGGGAGATGAGCAACAAGGCCGCGAACATGCGCGGAATGTTCAGCTGGAAGCCCGCCTGCAGGATCTGGTAGGCCAGCCCCGCGCCCGAGCCGCCCGTGCCGGCCACGAACTCCGCCACCACCGCGCCGATCAACGCCAGGCCGCTGGAGATGCGCAGCCCGCCGAAGAAGTACGGCAGCGCGCTCGGGATGCGCAGGCGCACCAGCTGCTGCCAGCGCGTGGCGCGGTTCAGCTTGAAGTAGCTCTGCAGGTCGGGGTCGATGCTGCGCAGGCCCAGCGTGGTGTTGCTGATGATGGGAAACAGCGCCACCAGCGCCGCGCACACCGTCATGGCCGCCACCGGGTTCTTCACCCAGATGATGATCAGCGGCGCCACGGCCACGATGGGCGTCACCTGCAGCAACACCGCGTACGGAAAGAGGGCGGTCTCGATGCGCTTGCTCTGCACGAACAGGAACGAGATCAGCACGCCCGCCACCGTGGCCAGCGCGAAGGACAGCACCGTGATCTTCAGCGTGACCAGGAGCGCGCTGCCCAGCGGAGCCCAGTCGGTCACCAGCGTCTGCATCATCAGGTACGGCGAGGGCACGAGGTAGGGCGGCAGCTCCATGGCCACCACCATCCACTGCCACAGCGCGACCAGCACCACGCCGATGAGCACCGGGTAGAGCACGCGTTGCACGCGCGGCTGGCCCAGCAGGGGCGCCGCGGGTTTCGTCGCCGTCTTCATGGTGCGGCCTCCTCTTCGGCGGTGCTGGCGCGCAGCAGGCTGTCCTGCAATTGCTTCGCGTGGCGCGCGAACTCGGGTGTGACCATGAAGTCGGCCTGGCGCGGGTAGGGCTCGTCGATCTGGAACTGCTCGACCACGCGACCCGGCCGCGCGGCCATCATCACCACGCGGCTCGAGAGGAACACCGCCTCGTGGATCGAGTGCGTCACGAAGATCACCGTGAGCTTCTTCTTGCGCCACAGTTCGAGCAGGTCGGCGTCGAGCTTGTGGCGCGTGATCTCGTCGAGCGCGCCGAAGGGCTCGTCCATCAGCAGCAGGTCGGGCTGCGTGACCAGGCCGCGCGCGATCGACACGCGCATCTGCATGCCGCCCGACAGCGCACGCGGCAGCGCACCGGCGAACTTCTCCAGCCCCACGAGCGCGAGCGATTCCGTCACCCGCGCATCGGCCTCCTTGCGGGGCACGCCGGCCAGGTCCAGCGGCAGCCGCACATTGGTCTGCACGCTGGCCCACGGCATCAGCGTGGGCGACTGGAACACGAACGACATCTTGTGCGGGCAGTCGTGCAACTGCGCCACGGGCTTGCGCCACACCAGCAGGCGCCCGTCGCTGGGTTCGAGCATGCCCGCCACCATCTTCAGCAGCGTGCTCTTGCCGCAGCCCGAGGGGCCGAGCAACGTGACGAACTCGCCTTCGGCGATCGACAGGTCCACCGGCAGCAGCGCCTGCGTGCCGTTGGGGTAGGTCTTCTCGGCCGAGAGGATTTCGACGGCGGGCACGGCGGGCGCCACCGGCGGCGCGAGGGTGTGGGGTTCGATGCGGTTCATGGGCGGCGAGGTTCAGGGCAAGACCTTGGCGTCCTTCACGAACTCGGTCGTGTAGGTTTTGGCCAAGTCGACCTTGACCGGATCGAGCAGCTTGGAGGCCACGAGAAAGTCGTAGCTCGCTTTGGCGCGCGCATCGGTGATCACGCCGATGCCGAGCTTGGCCGCATCGCCGCCGGTGACCATGCCCATCTCCTTGAGCTTGGCCACGCTGTAGGCGAGCTGGTCGTCGGTCATGTTGGGGTTGTCCTTCTTGATCAGCGCGTTGGCCGGTGCCGGGTCGGCCAGGTAGCTCTTCCAGCCTTCGGCCGAGGCCTTCACGAAGGCGGCGACCTGCTTGCTGCGCTCCTTCACCGTCTTGTCCATGCACGACACGGTGACCGCGTAGGAGGGGTAGCCGTGGTCGCTGAACATCAGCACCGTGCTCTTCACGCCGGCCTTCTGGATGGCGTAGGGCTCGGAGGTCAGGTAGCCCTGCTGCGCGGTGTTCGGGTCGGCCACGAAGGGCTGGATGTTGAAGGTGTAGGGGCGCGTCTGTTCGTCCTTCAGGCCGAACCGGGCCTTGAGCCATGGCCAGTAGCCGCGGTTGGCCTGCGCGCCGATCAGGAGCGTCTTGCCCTTGAGGTCCTCGAACTTCTTGACGTCGTCGTGCGCGATCAGCACCTGCGGGTCCTTCTGGAAGAAGGCCGCCACGTTGACCACGGGCACGCCGCCTTCGCGCACCTGCATCATCTGGATGTCGCTCGATCCCATGATGCAGTCGGCCTGGCCCGCGGCCATCATCTGCGTGATGTTGACCTGCGGGCCGCCCATGCGGATCGTCACGTCCAGGCCGTGCTTCTTGTAGATGCCCAGCGCCACCGCCTGGTAGAAGCCGCCGTGCTCGGCCTGCGCGTACCAGTTGGTCATGTAGGTGAACTTGTCCTGGGCCTGTGCGGGTGCGACGGCCGTGAGGAGCGAGAGCGCGGCGGCGCCGGCCAGGGAAAGAGCGAAGGAACGCATGGTGGGGACCTCTCGAAGGCGGGATGAAAAAGAAGAGTGAAGCCGTTGCAAGGCGAGCGCCTCAGGCCGGCACGAACGACTGCTGGATGAAGCCCTGCTGGTGGCCGCGCTCCCAGGTGGCTTCCTCACGCACGACCCAGCGCAGCGCATGAAGCTCCGTCAGCGCCTGGGCCCAGCTGTCCGAGAGCGTGTCCAGGATTTCGAGGCCCTGTTCGCGCGTGGCGCTGGTCGGGTCGCCGATCACGCCGCTGGGGCCGAAGTCGCGCGCGGTCCAGGCGCAGGCCGGGCGGCCGTCGGCCGACAACAGCTGGATCGGGAAGGGCGGTGGAAAGTTGGCCGCCGCGCGTTCCATGTGCACGGTGTCGGGCGCCAGCGCGAGCATCAGCGCGGTTTCGGAATGGCCCGCGTGCATCGCGAGCTTCTTCTCCTGCTCGCTCACCTGCCGGCTCGCCGCGCTGGGCAGGCGCGACACGCCGTGCGGCACGATCACGAAGTCGCCATGGCGCAGGCGCAGTTCGCGCGCCGCCATCTCCAGCACCTGCGGCTGGCCGCCGTGCCCGTTGGCGAACAGCAGCTTGCGAAAGCCCGAGCGGTACACCGATTCGCCGATCTCGATCACGGTCGACAGCAGCGTGGTGCCCGTGAGCGTCACCGTGCCGGGAAAGTGCAGGTGCTCTTCCGACTTGCCGTAGGTGATCGGCGGCAGGGCAAAGGCGCGCACCTCGGCCGGCAGCTTCTCCAGCGCCTTGCCCATCACGCCCGAGGCGATCACGCTGTCGACCGAGCACGGCAGGTGCGGGCCGTGCTGCTCGATCGCGCCGCACGGCAGCACGATGACGGTGTTCTCGCGGTCGGGCAGCGCGGCGATTTCGGTCCAGCTCAGGTAGGGCAGGAAGCGGTGGGGCGGGATGTAGCCGTGGAGCATGGGGGTCCTTGCTTGTTCTTTATCCAGGGAAGAAAGGCGATGCGTCGCCGTGCGTCACGCGGCCCTCGCGCAGCACCACGCGGGTGGCGCTGCGCGAGGGCCAGCCGTGGCGGTCGGCCTGCGTGAACAGCACCAGGTCGGCTTTCGCGCCGACCAGCGTGGGCGCCGTCGTGGCGGGCGTGCGTTCCAGCCAGTCGCTGCGGCACAGCGCCTGCGACCAGGTGTCGAAGGGGTCGTCGAGCTGTGCCACCAGCGCAGCCGTGCCCAGTGCCTCGACCGGATCGAAGCTGCCGAGGCGGCAGAACGGGTCCTGCACGTTGTCGCTCGCGAACAGCAGCGGAATGCCGCGCGCATGCGCCTCCTTGACCAGCGTGATGCCGCGCTGGCGCGGCGTGCGCCCGGTGACGGCGTCCTGCAGCAGCAGGTTGGTGGCGGGCAGCGACACCACGGTGATCGGCGCGCGCGCCACGGCGTCCAGCGTGGCGAAGGCCTGCGCCTCGGGCTGGGCCGCCAGCGCGCAGAGGTGGCCGCAGACCACGCGGCCTTCGTAGCCGATCTCGCGCAGCAGGCGCGCGGTGGTCTGCAGGCCCACGGCCGAGGCGTCGAGTTCCTCGTCCACGTGCAGGTCGATGTCGAGCTCGCAGGCCTGCGCCGCCAGCAGCAGGTTGCGCAGCGCGTTCTCGCTCCAGTTGGTGGAGTGCACGAAGCCGCCGAGCAATGCGTGCGGTCCGGTGGCCTTCACCTGCCGGGCCAGGCGCAGCGCCTGCGACGCGTCTTCGAACAGGGGCAGCTTGATGAGGGCGACCTGCTCCAGCCGCACTCGGCCGGCCCATTCCTGCGCCAGCTCGGCCATGACGGGCCAGGCGATGGGCAGCGCGTCGGGCTCCCACCAGTCGACGTGCGTGCGCACATGGGCGGTGCCGCATGCCCAGGCCCACTGCAGGCCGCGCGATGCACGCTCGCGCACGTCGGCGGGCGTCCAGTGCACGCGGTCGGCCAGCATCGCGTCGATTGCGCCGAGCAGGCCGGGCTGCACCTTTTGCATGCGCGCCAGCGTGAATGCCTTGTCCAGGTGCGTGTGCGCGTCGACGAAGGCGGGGAGGGCGAGCGTGTCGGCGAGGTCCCAGCCGGCGCCCGGCGTGATGTCCCTCGCGGGCTGCACCGAGCGGACGCGGCCGGCTTCGATGCCGATGCGTGCGAGTTCGGGCACTCCGTGGCGCTGCGGCCAGTCGGCGGGCAGCAGCCAGCGCGGCAGCCGTGCGTTGTCCAGCAGCGCGGGCGCGTTCATGCGAAACGCGCTCCCGCCGGGCGTACGGGGGCGCCGGTTTCCATCGACAGACGGCAGGCAACGCGGATGTGCATGAATTTGACCAATCAATCAGAGCAACTGGTCAGGTTATGCAAGCGACGTGCCAGTCCGGGTGCACCGGACTGGGGAGGCGGGCGTCAGCCCGCGGCTGATGCGGCTACGTTGCCTGGCGCGGCCAGAGCCGCACCGCCAGCGCGGCGGCGGCCGTGGTGGTCGCCAGCACCGTCACGCCGGCCCAGCCCCAAGAAGCGAGCACCAGCGCGCCCAGCGCCGAGCCGGTCGCCATGCCGATGAACATGCTGGTGAACAGCACGGCGTTGAGCCGGCTGCGCGCACCGGGCTCGATGCCGTAGACGATCGTCTGGTGGGCGATCAGCGCCGCCTGCATGCCCAGGTCGAAGCCGACCGCGGCCAGCGCCAGCAGCCACAGCTGCGCATGCGGCGTCATCAGCGGTGCCAGCCCCATGGCCGCGAACGACACCAGCGCCAGCCCCGCGCCCAGGCGCGTCACCAGCTCCGGTCCGCGCCGGTCGGCCAGCCGCCCGGCCAGCGGCGCCGCCAGCGCGCCCGCCGCGCCGGCCAGGCCGAAGGCGCCTGCCGCCGCGCTGCCCAGGTGGAAGGGCGCGCCGTGCAGCATCACGGCCAGCGTCGACCAGAAGGCGCTGAACCCCACGGCCAGCAGCGCCTGGGCCAGCGCCGCGCGGCGCAGCGTGCCGTGGCGCGACCACAGCGTGCCCAGCGAGCCGAGCAGGGCGCCGTAGGCCAGGTGCGTGGTCGGCCGAAAGCGCGGCAGCCCGCGCCAGGCCGCGGCGCCGATGAGCGCGATGCTGGCCGCGGCCGCGATGAACATCGCGCGCCAGCCGAAGTGCTCGGCCACGAAGCCGCTCACCACGCGCGACAGCAGGATGCCCAGCAGCAGCCCCGTCATCACCGTGCCGACCGTCTTGCCGCGCGTGGCGTCGGGCGCCAGCGTGGCGGCGGCGGGCACGAGGTCCTGCGCCATCGTGGCTGCCAGCCCGATCGCGAGGCTGGCCGCGAGCAGCACGCCGATCGACGGTGCGGCGCCGGCCACCAGCAACGCGGCGCACAGCGCCGCCGCCTTGATCAGCACGATGCGGCGCCGGTCGAAGCGGTCGCCCAGCGGCGCCAGCAGCAGGATGCCTAGCGCATAGCCCAGCTGCGTGAGCGTGGGAATGAAGCCCACCGCGCGGGTGGAGGCGCCGATGTCGGCGCCCAGCACCCCGAGCATCGGCTGGGCGTAGTAGAGCGAGGCCACCGACAGGCCCGCGCCGGCGGCCAGCAGCAGGATCAGCGAGGCCGGCAGGCCGTGCCCCGGCGCTGAGGCTGGTGCATGCGTGGTTTGAATGGAAGACATGGTGTTAACCCTCGATTATCGAAGCAAGGGTTGGAATGTGCCCGCTGGGGGCTTGGCTTGGTAGTCCCGTGGATCGCACAATTCCTATACGCCAAACGTATAAATGAGGCCATGTCAACTTCACCTGCCGTCGACCGCATCGAGCTGATGCAGACCTTTCTTCACATCGTCGAGGCCGGCAGCCTGTCGGCCGCCGCGCTCCAGATGGGCGCGACCCAGCCCACCGTGAGCCGTCGCCTGCAGGCGCTGGAGCGCTCGCTGGGCGTGCGGCTGCTGCGCCGCTCCACGCACGCCATGAAGCTCACGGAAGACGGCGAGCGCTGCTACGAGCGCGCCCGGGAGCTGATCGCCGACTGGCACGCCTTCGAGGCCGACCTGCGCGGCGTCGGCGACGAGCCCGAGGGCACGCTGCGCGTGGTCGCGCCGCATGCGCTGGGCCAGCTGCTGCTGGTCGGTCCGCTGGCCGAGTACCTGCGCGCCTATCCGCGCGTGTCCGTCGAATGGCTGCTGAACGACCGCCGGCCCGACTTCATCGCCGAAGGCGTCGACTGCGCGATCCAGGTCGGCGAGATGACCGACGCGATGGCCGTGGCGGTCAAGGTCTCGGAAGTCCCGCGCGTGGTGGTCGCCGCGCCCTCGCTGCTGGAGGGCCGCTCACCGCCCGCGCACGCGGCGGAACTGGCCGAGCTGCCGTGGCTCGCGCTGCGCACCTTCTATCGCAACGAGGTGCTGCTCACGCACCGGCCGACCGGCGAGATCGCGCGCGTGCCGATCCGTCCACGCATGAGCACCGACAGCCTCTATGCGCTGCAAAGCGCGGCGCGCATGGGACTGGGCGCCTGCCTGGGTTCGGCCTGGCTGCTGAACGAGGACATCGCCGCCGGACGGCTGGTGCAGCTCGTGCCGCAATGGCATGTCGCGCCGCTGCCCGTCTACCTGACCTACCCGCACGCGCGCTTCCAGCCGGCGCGCCTGCGCCGCTTCATCGAGATGATGCGGCTTGCGTTGGCCGACCCGACGGGCCAGGTCTGGGAGGCCCGCGTGGGCTGAGCGAGGGCGGCGCGGAACTCAGGCCTTGATGCCGCAGCCGCCCAGGACGAACGCCACCAGTTCCCGCGCGATCGGTTCGCGGTCGATCGGCGCTTCGGGCGGCAGGCCGAGCATCACGCGCGTCTGGATCGCGTAGTCGGCGTAGCTCTGGGTCATGGCCCAGATGTGCATCAGCAGCAGGCGCGCATCGAGCGGGCGCATCTGCCCGCGCGCGATCCAGCCGTTGATGATGTCGACCTTCTTCTGCGTCCACGCCTGCGCGTTGGGCCAGTAGCGGTCAAGGTTGCGTCCGCCGTCGAGCACCTCGCGCGTGAAGATGCGCGAGATCTCCGGGTTGTCGAACGCGTGGTCGAGCTTCTTGCGGATGTAGTCGCCCAGCACCGTGGCCGGGTCGCTGGCATCCTCGAACGAGAACACCACCTTCCAGGCATGCAGCACCTGCATCAGCAGCTCTTCGTAGAGCTCTTCCTTGCCGGCGATGTAGTAGTGCAGCTGGGGCTTGGTGAGGCCGGCGCGCGCGGCGATGGCCTGGGTGGAGGTGCCCTTCAGGCCGTGCAGGCTGAACTCGGTCACCGCCGCCGTGCGGATGGCCGCCATGATGCGTTCGCGTCCCGGCCTCGCGCGCGACAGCGGGCCGTCGGGGGCGGGCATTTCTTGGGCGATGGC
>NZ_JBWKYF010000043.1:0-57429 GCF_059423605.1 Variovorax sp. GW460-12-1-14-LB1 | reverse complement strand
CTCCCCAGCCCCGGCGCCCGCGCCCGCACCGGCCGAGAACCGCGCCGCCGTGCCGGGCTCCGAGCCGTCGCCCTCGCTGAGCGCGCCGCAGCCCGGCTCCACCGCCGCGGTGGGCAACGACAGCGAAGGCATCTACGCGGGCGTGCGAGGCATTGCCTTCGTCGGCACCAACGGTTCGTTGGCAGGCAGCTTCCTCGGGGGCACGATGTGGGGTTCGCTGAAGGTCACGGGGCTCGACTGGTCGTTCAACCCGGACACCGAGTTGTATGTTCCGCCCAACGCATATCCGGTGACGGGCTCGGGCACCTTCACGCCGAAGAAGTCGGTGGATGGCACCTACGCCTACGACAACCGCAGGCCGTCCGATGTCGGCCCGCTGGCCTACACGATCGAGAACGCGCTGGCGGTGTCGCAGGCGAGCATGACCGGCACGTGGTCCAACACCGACAGCAGCCCGAGCCTGGGCGTGACGGTGCAGGTCGACGGCCAGGGCGTGTTCACCGGCAGCACGAGCGGCGTGCAGATCGGCCAGTGCACGCTCTCGGGTACTGTCGCCCTGGCGCAGCCCGGCTCGGCCAAGAACATGTACAGCCTCACGCTGAAGGCCGTGAATGCCGCCACGGCCAGCACCAACGACTGCAAGCTCACCCCCGCCGCCACCGGCAGCTATGCCGGGCCGGCCATCATCGGGCTGGTGCCGGCGGGCGTGTACGACAGCAACGGCTACTTCCGCAGCCTCATGTTCCTGATCCGTTCGAACACCGGCGCCACGCTGCTCGTCAACCTGCGCAAGCAGCCCTGACGGCATTGCGCGCAGGCGGGGCACGCTCAACCGGGAATCTTCTCGAGGCAGTAGCCCAGCCCGCGCACCGTCGCGATGCGCACCGGTCCCTTCTCGATCTTCTTGCGCAGGCGGTGGATGTAGACCTCGATGGCGTTGATGCTCACCTCTTCGCCCCATTCGCACAGCCGGTCCACCAGCTGGTCCTTGCTGACCAGCCGGCCGGCGCGCTGCAGCAGCACCTCGAGCAGGCCCAGTTCGCGCGCCGACAGCTCGATCATCTTGCCGTCGATGGTCGCCACGCGGCCGGCCTGGTCGTAGACCAGCGGGCCATGGCGGATCGCGTTGCTGGTGGCGCCCATGCCGCGCCGCGTGAGGGCGCGCACGCGCGCTTCGAGCTCCTGCAGGCTGAAGGGCTTGGCCATGTAGTCGTCGGCGCCGTGGTCCAGGCCCTTGACGCGCTCTTCCACGCTGTCGGCCGCCGTGAGCACCAGCACCGGCAGCTGCGAGCCGCGCGCGCGCAGGCGCTTGAGGATCTCGATGCCGTGCAGGCTGGGCAGCCCGAGGTCGAGGATCAGCAGGTCGAACTCGCTGTGGGTCATGAGCGCGGTGTCGGCCTGCGAGCCGTTGGCCACATGATCGACCGCCGCGCCCGAGGTGCGCAGGCTGCGCAGCAGGGCATCGGCCAGCACCTGGTCGTCTTCGGCAATCAGTATTCGCATGAGCCACCTCCGGCGGATTCAGGCGCCATGCCGGCGCAGTTCACATTTGTCTCAACGCGAGTCTAGCCCGCTGTATAGGCTTCGAGTCCGATGGTTACCACGGTGGCGATCTCGTCGCCCACGCTGGCGCGGAACTCGCGCTCGGTCTGCGTCACGGCGCGGCGGAAGGCGTCCAGCCAGGCCAGCCCGTCGGCCGTGAACAGCACGCGCCGCGCGCGCGCATCGAGCGGGTCGGGCCCGCGCGTGACCAGCCCCCAGGCCTCGCACTGGTCGACCAGCGTGCCCATGGCCTGCTTGGTCATGCCGGCGCGCTCGGCCAGCTCGGTCAGGCGCGAGCCCTCGCGCGCCAGGTGCCGCGTGATGTGGATGTGCGCCGCGCTCACCTGCGCGCGCGCCGCGAGGTTGGACAGCGCCAGCGGCACGTCGATGTCGTGCGCCATGAGCGCCAGCACGCGCTCGTCGAAGCGGCGCATCGCGTGGCCCAGCAGGCGGCCCAGGTGGGTCTGGCGCCAGGCGTCGGGATCGGTGGGAAAGGCGGGGTCGGCCATGGCCTCAGATGGTAAGGCAAACTGACTTTAAAGTGGGTTTGCGAAACGCCATGAGCCCCTACACTACTGTTCAAGCATCCAGCCTGTGGTTAAAAGCAGATGGATGAATCCCGACACAAACCGTTGATATTCAAGGAGATTTCCACATGGACGCAGTCGTCAAGGGCGCAAGCATCTCGGTCGCCAACAGTGAAAAGGCCAAGGCCCTGCAGGCCGCGCTGGCCCAGATCGAAAAGCAGTTCGGCAAGGGCACGATCATGCGCCTGGGCGAAGGCGAGGCGCTGGAAGACATCCAGGTGGTGTCCACCGGCTCGCTGGGCCTGGACATCGCGCTGGGCGTCGGCGGCCTGCCCCGTGGCCGCGTCGTTGAAATCTACGGCCCGGAATCCTCGGGCAAGACCACGCTCACGCTGCAGGTGATCGCCTCCATGCAGAAGCAGGCCGGCACCTGCGCCTTCGTCGACGCCGAGCACGCGCTCGACGTGCAGTACGCCCAGAAGCTCGGCGTGAACCTGTCCGACCTGCTGATCAGCCAGCCGGACACCGGCGAGCAGGCGCTCGAGATCGTCGATTCGCTGGTGCGCTCGGGCGCCGTCGACCTGATCGTGGTCGACTCGGTGGCCGCACTCACGCCCAAGGCCGAAATCGAAGGCGAAATGGGCGACTCGCTGCCCGGCCTGCAGGCCCGCCTGATGAGCCAGGCGCTGCGCAAGCTCACGGCCACGATCAAGAAGACCAACTGCATGGTCATCTTCATCAACCAGATCCGCATGAAGATCGGCGTGATGTTCGGCTCGCCCGAAACCACCACCGGCGGCAACGCGCTGAAGTTCTACGCCTCGGTGCGCCTGGACATCCGCCGCATCGGCACCATCAAGAAGGGCGACGAAGCCATCGGCAACGAAACCAAGGTGAAGGTGGTGAAGAACAAGGTCAGCCCGCCGTTCAAGACGGCCGAGTTCGACATCCTGTTCGGCGAAGGCATCAGCCGCGAGGGCGAGATCATCGACATGGGCGTGAACGCCAAGATCATCGACAAGTCGGGCGCCTGGTACGCCTACAACGGCGAGAAGATCGGCCAGGGCCGTGACAACGCCCGCGAATTCCTGCGCGAGAACCCCGACCTGTCGCGCGAGATCGAGAACAAGGTGCGCGAGTCGCTGGGCATTCCGCTGCTCGCAGCCGATGCTGGCAGCGAACCCGAGAAGGCCGAGAAGCCCGCCAAGGCCTCGAAGGCCGACAAGGCGGCGGAGTAAGTTTGAGATAAGCGGCCTTCGCGCAGTGCGTGGGCCGCGTGAGCGACCCACCCCCCGAATGGCCTTCAGCGCCCCCTCCCTCAAAGGCCGCGCCCTGCGCCTCCTGAGCCAGCGCGAGCATTCGCGCGCGGAGCTGGAGCGCAAGCTCGCGAAGCACGAGGAAGAGCCCGGCACGCTGGCCAAGGCGCTCGACGAGCTGGCGGCCAAGGACTTCATCAGCGAGCCGCGCGTCGTCGCCTCGGTGCTGCACCAGCGCGTCGCCCGTTCGGGCGCGCTGCGCGTGAAGCAGGAACTGCAGGCCAAGGGCATCGCACCCGAAGCCATCGCGCAGGCGGTGGCCGGCTTGCAGGAGACCGAAGTCGAGCGCGCCACGGCCCTGTGGCGCCGCCGCTTCGACGCGCCACCTGCCGATGCGAAGGAGCGCGCGAAACAGATGCGATTCCTGATGGCGCGCGGTTTCTCGGGCGCCGTCGTGTCCAAGGTGCTCAGGAGCGACTTCGATGACCCAAGCGACGACCCCAACGGCGAATGAAGGCGACGCGGCCCTGTCCCGCGTCATCACGCAGCGCGTGCACTGCGAATGGCGCGACGCCTATGCGCTCGCGTCCGACCCGAAGCGGCTGCCCGACTGGGCCAGCGGCCTCGCCAAGAGCGCGCTGGTGCCGCACGGCGACCACTGGATCGTGCGCACGCCCGAAAGCGGCGAGGCCCGCATGCGCTTTGCGCCGCCCAACGACCTGGGCGTGCTCGACCACTGGGTGGCGCCCGAAGGCGTGCCCGAGGTCTACCTGCCGTTTCGCGTGATCGGCGTGGCGCCCGGCGTGTGCGAGCTGCAGTTCACGCTGCTGCGCCAGCCGCACATGGACGATGCGGCCTTTGCGCGGGATGCCGGATGGATCGCGCGCGACCTGCAGGCCCTGCGCCGCCTGCTCGAGGCGGGCTGAGCCCGGCCTGGTTTACTCGGTGGCCGTGACGTCGTCGGCCAGCGGGTTCTCGGCCTTGTAGGCGGCGATGTCGCGCACGTTCTTCTGCACCGCCACCGCGCCGAACAGGCTCAGCAGGAAGGCCATGGCGTAGAAGCCCTTTTCGCTCGCGGCCAGCGAGGCGTTGAACAGGCCCACGGCCAGCAGGCCCACCGACAGCAGCAGCGAGACCCAGCACAGGCCGAAGTAGATGCCGGTGACCGAGATGCCCTCGAGCCGGTCGCGCACCGTCTTTTGCAGCGACACGGCCGAGAACAGGCCGTACATGAGGATGGTGAAGTAGTAGCCCTTCTCGTTGAGCTGCATCGCGGCATTCCACAGCCCGAGCAAGTACACGATGGCGCCGATGATCAGCGCGGCCCAGGATGCGGCGACGAATGCGCCGGTCGGTTTCTGAAACTTGACGGTTCCCATGACGATCCTCCTCGTTGTTGTGTGGCGCGATTATGGTGCGGGAAGGCGGTGGCATGATCGCCAGCGACCGGCCTCGCAGGAGGCGGCTTTCCAGAAAAACCGGAGGAACCCTTCATGTCGTCGCCACCCGCCCACCCGCAGTCCCTCGTTCGCACCGGCGCCAAGGCCGGCTTCGCCTTCGCCGGCTCGGCCATCAAGGGCGCGCTGATCGGCCTGTTCCTTGGCGGCGGCGTGTTCTTCTACTACCTGACCCAGCTGCAGGGCCCGGGCATCCCGGCGGCGCGGGCCGGTGGCGCGGGCGCCATCCTGGCGCTGCTCATGTCGCCGCCGCTGCTGGTGGCCGTGCTGCTGTCGCTGTTCGTCGGCGTGTACTTCCTGCTCGGCGTGCAGCGGGGTCGCGCCCGCGCGATGCAGCACCTGGTCGCGGCGCGCGGCGAGGCCGTGTCGCAGCGGCTGGGCGACGCCATCGCGGGGCGCATCGAAGCCATGCCGCGCACCCACGGCGGCCTGCAGCGCGTGGCCGACTGGCTCTCGCCCGACGCCCTGTGCCAGCAGCTCGCGCCGGTGCTCGGCGAAGGCCGGGCCGTGCGCGCGGTGGTCGGCTTCGTGCTGGGCCGCCTGCCCCTGAGCGACATGCTGGCCGAGTGGCAGCAGGAGCGTGCCGCGCACGGTGCGACGACGCCGGCGACGGGCGAAGACCCCGCGCTGCGCGCCCTGCTCACGCGCCGCATCCACGAGGTGCTGCAGGAGATGGCGACGCCCTCGCGCAAGCTCTTCTACATCGCGCTGGCGGCGCAGGCCGTCCTGCTGGGCGTGGGGCTGTGGCTCGTGCGCTGAGCCCGACCGTCTTCGTCGGTCTTGGGGCGGCCCGCCGCCCTCGCGCTGACGCCTCGGCGACAATCAGCGCCCGCGCGGGCCTTGCGGTGTGCGCGGCCTCCATGCCTGCCTGTCTCCCCTGCCCCCCGCTTTCATGATCGTCCGGAAACGCCCGTCCGGGCTCAAGCTGTTTCTGTCCTGGCGGGGCTCCGTCCTGCCGCGCATCGCTGCGGCGCTGACGCTCAACGTGATCGTGGCCATCGTCGTCACGGTGCTGCACGGGCGCTTCGGCTCGATCAAGATCCCGCTCGGCACCGTGCCCTTCGCGCTGCTCGGCCTGCCGCTGGCGATCTTCCTGGGCTTTCGCAACACCGCGGCCTACGACCGCTTCTGGGAGGCGCGCAAGCTCTGGGGCGAGGTGATCCTGCGCTCGCGCAACCTGGCGCGCCAGTGCCAGAGCCTCATCGACGGCGATGCGCCGGTGAACGCCGGCGCCGACACCATCCGCCGCCTGGACGACCTGCGCGTGCGCATGACCCTGCGCGCCGCAGCGTTTGCCCATGCGCTGCGCCACCAGCTGCGCGGCACCGATGCCGCCAGCGACACCAAGCCTTTCCTGCGCGAGGCGGAGTGGCAGGGCCTGACCCAGGTCGCCAACCGGCCGCATGCGCTGCTGATGCACATGGGCGCCGACCTGCGCGAAGCGCTGCGCGCGCGGCGCATCGACCCGGCCCTGGCGGCGGGTGTCGACGGCACGCTGTCGGCGCTGAGTGCGGCGGCTGCGTCGTGCGAGCGCATCCTCAGCACGCCCATTCCCTTTTCTTACACGCTGCTGCTGCACCGCACGGCGTACCTGTATTGCTACCTGCTGCCCTTCGGGCTGGTGGACTCGGTCGGGTTCATGACGCCGGTGGTGGTGCTGATCGTGGCCTACACCTTCTTCGGCCTGGACGCGCTCGGCGACGAGATCGAGGAGCCCTTCGGCACCGAGTCCAACGACCTGCCGCTCGAGGCCCTGTGCCGCACGCTCGAGATCGACCTGTGCCAGTCGGTGGGCGCCCCGGCGCCGGCGCCGCTGGTGCCGGTCGACTACTTCCTGCGCTGACACCCGCCGCGCGCGCGGTGCCGGCTTTTCTTTTCCCTGCCTGACGAAAGAAAGACGTTTTGTCCCCCATGCCGCACGAAGACCGCATCCGCCTGCCCGCCCTGCGCAGCAGGATCACCACCGCCGAGGCCGCAGCCGAATGGATCCGCGACGGCATGGTGGTCGGCATGAGCGGGTTCACGCGCGCCGGCGACGCCAAGGCCGTGCCGCTGGCGCTCGCGGCCCGCGCGCGCCGCGAGCCGATGAAGATCACGCTCATGACCGGCGCCTCGCTCGGCGGCGACGTGGACCGCCAGCTGACCGAGGCCGGCGCCATCAGTCGGCGCATGCCGTTCCAGGTCGACACCGTGCTGCGCCAGGCGATCAACCGCGGCGAGGTGATGTTCATCGACCACCACCTGTCGGAAACGGTCGAGATGCTGCGCACGCGTCAGATCCCGCCGATCGACATCGCGATCATCGAGGCCGTGGCCATCACCGAGACCGGCGCGCTGGTGCCGAGCACCTCGATCGGCAACAGCGCGAGCTTCGCGATCCTGGCCGACAAGGTGATCGTCGAGATCAACACCTCGCAATCGACCGCGCTCGAAGGGTTGCACGACATCTTCATTCCGAAGCACCGCCCGCAGCGCGAGCCGATGCCGCTGGTGGCGCCGCACGACCGCATCGGCACCAGCGCCATCCAGATCCCGCCCGAGAAGATCCTGGGCATCGTCATCACCGACAAGGCCGACAGCACCTCCACCGTGCTGCCGGCCGACGCCGAGACCGCGGCCATCGCGGCGCACCTGGTGGCCTTCTTCGAGCGCGAGGTGGCGCAGGGCCGGCTCACCGAGCGGCTGCTGCCGCTGCAGGCGGGCATCGGCACGGTCGCCAACGCGGTGATGTCGGGGCTGGGCGCGGGGCCCTTCGAGCACCTCACGATGTACTCGGAGGTGCTGCAGGACTCGACCTTCGACCTGTTCGACGCCGGCAAGCTGGACTTCGCCTCGGGTTCGTCGATCACGCTGTCGCCCGCGAAGGCACGGCAGGTGTTCGGCGACCTGGCGCGCTACAAGGACCGGCTGGTGCTGCGGCCGCAGGAGGTGAGCAACCACCCGGAGATCATCCGGCGCCTGGGCATCATCGCGCTGAATACGGCGCTGGAAGCCGACATCTACGGCAACGTCAATTCGACCCACGTGCTGGGCACGCACATGATGAACGGCATCGGCGGCTCGGGCGACTTCGCGCGCAACGCCTACCTGTCGATCTTCGCGACCAAGTCGGTCGCCAAGCAGGGCACGGTGTCGAGCATCGTGCCGATGGTGTCGCACGTCGACCATGCGCCGCAGGACGTCGACATCCTGGTCACCGAGGTGGGCCTGGCCGACCTGCGCGGGCTGGCGCCGCGCGAGCGGGCGGCGGCGATCATCGCCAACTGCGCGGCCGAGCCGTACCGCGCGATGCTGCAGGACTACCACGCGCGTGCTGTGGCGACCTGCGGCGGCCACACGCCGCACCGGCTGGAAGAGGCCTTTTCATGGCACGTGCGCTACCGCGACACGGGCACGATGCGGGCCGACTGAAAGCAGAAAGGCCGGTCCTTGCGGGCCGGCCTTTCCTTCTTGTCAGCGCTTGAAGCGGGGGCTCAGAGCGCCAGCATCAGCTTGAGGTTCTGCACCGCGGCGCCGCTGGCGCCCTTGCCCAGGTTGTCCAGGCGCGCGATCACCACGGCGTGGCGGTGGTCCTCGTTCGGGAACACGCGGATCTCGAGCTGGTTGGTGTCGTTGAGCGCCAGCGCGTCGAGCTTGCCGTTCTCGGTCGGCGGCAGCACCTTCACGAACTGCTCGGGCGTGTTGCTCTTGGCATAGTGCGCGGCCAGGGCGTCCTGCAGGTCGCCGGCCTTGGGCTTGCCGGGCAGCAGGTCGAGGTGCAGCGGCAGCTGGACCAGCATGCCCTGCTTGAAGTTGCCCACCGACGGAATGAAGACCGGGCGGCGCGTGAGGCCGGTGTAGGTCATGATTTCGGGGATGTGCTTGTGCTTCAGGCCCAGCGCGTAGGTCTCGAACAGCGGCGCCTTGCCGCCCTCGTAGTCCTCGATCATGGTCCGGCCGCCGCCGGAGTAGCCGCTCACCGAAGGCAGCGACACCGGGAAATCGGCCGGCAGCAGGCCCGCGTCGATCAGCGGGCGCACCATGGCGATGGCGCCCGTGGCGTAGCAGCCGGGGTTGCCGACGCGGTCGGCCTGGGCCACGGCCTGCCAGTGGCCTTCGACGAGTTCGGGGAAGCCGAAGACCCAGCCCGGCGCGATGCGGTGGGCGGTCGAGGCGTCGATGATCTTGGGCTTTTTGCCCGGGAGCTGGTCGATCAGCGCGACCGACTCGCGTGCCGCGTCGTCGTGCAGGCACAGCACCACGAGGTCGACGCCGGCCATCAGCTCGCGCTTGGCGGCCACGTCCTTGCGCAGCTCGGGCGCGATGCTCACGAGCTCGATCTGCGGCATCGTCTGCAGCCGCTCGCGAATTTGCAGGCCGGTGGTGCCGGCTTCGCCGTCGATGAAAACCTTGGCCATATCGGAGTATGCGTAGGGTGGCTAGAAGAAAGTACGTATTGACCGCAACCGCACATCAAGTATTGGTGCGGCGCACCATGATACAGTCCGCGGTTGTTCGCCGCCCCCAGCCGTCAGGCTGCCGTCGCCCGCGAACAACAGAGCAGAAACAACAGTCTCACTCCCGATCTCCCGTTCTCAACCTCCTCCTTCCGAGAGACATCCCTCATGAAGATTCACGAGTACCAAGGCAAGGAAATCCTTGCCAAGTTCGGCGTGCCGGTGCCGCGCGGCATCCCGGCCTATACGGTTCAGGAGGCGGTCGAGGCCGCCCAGAAGCTTGGAGGCCCGGTCTGGGTCGTCAAGGCCCAGATCCACGCGGGTGGCCGCGGCAAGGGCGGCGGCGTCAAGGTCGCCAAGTCGATCGAAGACGTCAAGAAGCTGGCTGGCGAGATCCTCGGCATGCAGCTCAAGACCCACCAGACCGGCCCTGAAGGCCAGAAGGTGCGTCGCCTCTACATCGAAGACGGCGCCGACATCAACAAGGAATACTACATTTCGGCCGTGACCGACCGCGCCACCCAGAAGGTGGCGTTCATCGCTTCGAGCGAAGGCGGCATGGACATCGAGGAAGTGGCCCATTCCACCCCCGAGAAGATCATCACGGTCTACGCCGACCCCAAGGACGGCCTGACCGACGCGCAAGCCAAGGAAATCGCCGACGGCATCGGCATGCCGGCCGATTCGACCGCCCAGACGGTCGACATCCTGAAGAAGCTCTACACCTGCTACATGGAGACGGACGCCTCGCTGGTCGAGATCAACCCGCTCAACCGTGACAGCAAGGGCAACGTCGTCGCCCTGGACGCCAAGTTCAACTTCGACAGCAACGCGCTGTTCCGCCACCCCGAAATCGTGGCCCTGCGCGACCTCGACGAAGAAGACGCGGCCGAAGTCGAAGCCTCGAAGTTCGACCTCGCCTACATCTCGCTGGACGGCAACATCGGCTGCCTGGTGAACGGTGCCGGCCTGGCCATGGCCACCATGGACACCATCAAGCTGTTCGGCGGCGAGCCGGCCAACTTCCTGGACGTGGGCGGCGGTGCCACCCCCGAGAAGGTCACGGAAGCCTTCAAGATCATGCTGAAGAACAAGAACGTGGAAGCCATCCTCGTGAACATCTTCGGCGGCATCATGAAGTGCGACACCATCGCCACCGGCGTGATCGCAGCCTGCAAGGCCGTGAACCTGCAAGTGCCGCTGGTCGTGCGCATGAAGGGCACCAACGAAGTCGAAGGCAAGAAGCTGCTGGCCGAGTCGGGCCTGCCGATCATCAGCGCCGACACCATGGCGGACGCGGCCCAGAAGGTCGTGGCAGCAGTCAAGAAGGCCTAAGGAACAAGTCATGTCGATCTACATCAACAAAGACACCAAAGTCATCACGCAAGGCATCACCGGCAAGACCGGTCAGTTCCACACCGAGAAGTGCCAGGAATACGCGAACGGCAAGAACGCCTTCGTGGCGGGCGTGAACCCGAAGAAGGCCGGCGAGTCGATCTTCAACATCCCGATCTTCGGTTCGGTGAAGGAAGCCGCCACGCAGACCGGCGCCACCGTGTCGGTGATCTACGTGCCGCCGGCAGGCGCCGCGGCCGCCATCTGGGAAGCTGTCGAAGCCGACCTGGACATGGCGATCTGCATCACCGAAGGCATTCCGGTTCGCGACATGCTCGAAGTGCGCAACAAGATGAAGGCCAAGGAAGCGGCCGGCGGCAAGAAGACCCTGCTGCTGGGCCCGAACTGCCCCGGTCTGATCACGCCCGACGAAATCAAGATCGGCATCATGCCCGGCCACATCCACCGCAAGGGCCGCATCGGCGTGGTTTCGCGCTCGGGCACGCTGACGTACGAAGCCGTGGCTCAACTGACGGAAATCGGCCTGGGCCAATCGTCGGCAGTCGGCATCGGCGGCGACCCGATCAACGGCCTGAAGCACATCGACGTGATGAAGGCCTTCAATGACGATCCGGACACCGACGCCGTCATCATGATCGGCGAAATCGGCGGCCCCGACGAGGCTGACGCAGCCCGCTGGTGCAAGGACAACATGAAGAAGCCGGTCGTCGGCTTCATCGCCGGTGTCACCGCCCCTCCCGGCAAGCGCATGGGCCACGCCGGCGCGCTGATCTCGGGCGGTGCCGACACGGCCGAAGCCAAGCTCGCCATCATGGAAGAGTGCGGCTTCACCGTGACGCGCAACTTCTCGGAGCTGGCCAAGCTGCTCAAGGGCAAGCTGTAAAAAGCACACCCACCGCTGGCGGCATTCCCGCCGCTCGCATTACCACGCAGAAATGAAAAAGCGCCCGCATTGAGTTGCGGGCGCTTTTTTAACTACAACACAGTGGAATCAGAGACATGGAACTTCTTCAAAGCACGGACTTCTGGATCGGTCTGATCAAGATCGTCTGGATCAACATCATCCTCTCGGGCGACAACGCCGTCGTGATTGCCATGGCGGCGCGATCGCTGCCGCCCGCGCAACAGAAAAAAGCCGTGCTGTTCGGCTCGGGCGCGGCCGTGGTGCTGCGCATCGTGCTGACGGTGGTGGCGGCCAAGCTGTTGGCGCTGCCCTACCTGCAGATCATCGGCGGCGCCCTGCTGTTGTGGATCGGCCTGCAGCTGCTCAGCGAGGAAGACGAAGGCGACGGCGATTCCAAGGAATACGGCAGCATGTTCGCGGCCGTGCGGACCATCCTGCTGGCCGACCTGGTGATGAGCCTGGACAACGTGATCGCCGTGGCGGCCGCCGCGCAAGGCAGCATGGTGCTGCTGGTGTTGGGTCTGGCCATCAGCATCCCCTTGGTGATTTTCGGCAGCACGCTCATGATCAAGCTCATGGAACGCTTCCCGATCATCGTCATGCTGGGTGCCGCGCTGATCGGCTGGGTCGGCGGCGAGACCATCGTGAGCGACGTGTCGCTGCATGAGGCGCTGGCGGCCAACCCCTGGATGCACTACGTGGGCGCGATCGCCGGCGCGGTGCTCGTCGTGGCCCTGGGCCGCTTCCTGCAACGGCGCGCACGCGCTGCTGCGCACTGATCCCTTAAAAAGCGAGCGCTGACAAACGATGGCAGGTGTTGGCGTTTCCCTTTTCTCCAGTCGACCGGCGCTGAGCTGGGAGTTTGCGGCGCTGACCGATGTCGGGCGCCTGCGCGCCCACAACGAGGACGCGGTGCATGTCGACCCGGCCCTCGGCTTGGCGCTGCTGGCCGACGGCATGGGCGGCTACAAGGGCGGCGAGGTGGCCAGTGCCATGGCCATTTCGCTGATGCACGCGAGCTTCGGCCGCTGGTTCGCCCAGGCCGGCATGCAGGCGCCGGCCCGCGTGGTCCGGCGTGCGCTGCAGGCGGCCACCGACGAGGCCAACGGCGCCATCCTCCAGGCGGGCATCACCCACGAAGAACTGCGGGGCATGGGCACGACCCTGGTGCTGGCGGCGTTCCGCCCCCAGCGCGTGGTGGTCGGCCACATCGGCGATTCGCGCTGCTACCGCCTGCGCAACAACAAGCTGGAGCAGCTCACGCGCGACCATTCGCTGCGCCAGCAGCAACTCGACGCGGGCGCCATCACGCCCGAAGAAGCCCTGAACTCCCCTACCCGCAACCTCGTGACGCGGGCCGTGGGCGTGGAAGCCCAGGTGTTGCTGGAGATGCACGAGCACAGCGCCAGGCCGGGCGACCTGTACATGCTGTGCTCCGACGGGCTCAGCGAGATGGTGCCGGATGCGCAGCTTTTCACGCTTTTGAGCCGTGATCTGGGGCTGAAGGAGATGGCTTCACTTTTGGTTGCAATTTCAAACGACAATGGCGGACGGGATAACATTTCAGTTGTTCTGGCCAAGGCGGGCGTCAGCGAAGCGACCCGCGGGGCCATGTAGCAGCCAACCCAGGCGGCGGACCGTTTGCGCCGCCTGACGGTGCTGGATCTTTGCAAACGGGGAGTAATCGGCCATGCCGAAGATGATCATTTCGGTCGATGGCGTCGTCATCGGCCAAGTGGCGCTCGCCAAGAATCGCACGACGTTGGGCCGGCGCGCCTACAACGACATCGTGATCGACAATCTCGCCGTCAGCGGCGAGCATGCCGTGCTGCACATGAGCGGCGGCGAAGTCGAAATTGAAGATCTCAACAGCACCAACGGCACCTACGTCAATGCGCTGGCCGTCCAGAAGCAGGCGCTCCAGGACAACGACGTCATCGAGGTCGGCGGCTGCCGCATCCATTTCCGCTCGCACAGCAACCTCATGGCCGGCCCCGGCTCCGTGCGGGCCTCGCTCTCCGAGTATTCGGCGCCGATGCCGCTCTCGTCGGCGCCCACTGAATCGGGCGCGCTGGTCGAGCTGGGCGTGCCCGTGCTGCGCGTGCTCTCGGGCGCCAACGAAGGCCAGGACGTCCCGCTGCAGAAGGTGGTCACCACCATCGGCAAGCCCGGCGTCGCCGTGGCCGTCGTCACCCGCCGCCGCCAGGGCTACGTGGCGGCCACCGTCGTCGGCAGCGTCACGCTCAACGGCGCCCCGTTGGGCGCCGAGGCCGTCGCGCTGCAGGAAGGCGACGTGCTCGAACTCGGCGGTGCCTCGCGCATGCAGTTCGTCCGGATCTGAGCCGGCCCGGACGCCCTGCTCCGTTCCCCGTTTTCTCGCCGGCAGGCATTTGTTGTCCAAGGCTGACCAGCCATGAGCGCATTGCGGCGGCACTGGCCGCGCATCGCCATCACGCTGCTGCCTGTGCTGCTGGCGCTGCTTCATGCCACCGGCGTTTGGCGGCTGGGCGTGATCGAGCACCTGGATCACCTGATCTACGACGCCCGCCTGCGCGCCACCATGCCGGGCACGCCCGACACGCGGGTCGTGATCGTCGATGTCGACGACGCCAGCCTGGCGCGCGAGGGCCAGTGGCCCTGGCCGCGCGACAAGATCGCCAGCCTCACGACGGAACTGCTGGCCCGTCAGCACGTGGCCGTGCTCGGCTTCGACGTGATGTTTCTCGAGCCCGATCGCAGCTCGGGCCTCGGGCGCCTGAAGGAGATCGCAGCCGGGCCATTGAGCGGCGTGCCGGGCCTCGCTGCCGAAATCGACCAGCTCGCGCCCACCCTCGACCACGACGCCACACTGGCTCAGGCCCTGCGTGGCCAGCCCGTGGCGCTCGGCTACTACTTCACCCGCACCGAACAGCCCAGCGCCAAGGGGCTGCTGCCGGCGACGCCCGTGCTGCCACCCGACGCCTTTCCGCCCCATGCTTCCTTCGTCACGCTCTGGAACGGCTTCGGCGCCAGCCTGCCGGTGCTGGGGCGCGCGGCGCCGGTCGCGGGGTTCTTGAACACCCTGGTCGGTGACGGCAGCGACGACGGCGTGATCCGCAGCGTGCCGCTCATCGCCCGCTACGAAGGCGAGCATGCGTCGCCCGGGCACTACGAGTCGCTGGCGCTGGCGGTGTACCGGCTGGCGAACGGCTCGCCGCCCGTGCGGCCGGCGCTCGTGGCCGGCGACGGCGACTTTCCACGCCTGCAGGCGCTGGTGCTGGGGTCGCTGCGCATCCCGGTCGACCAGAGCGCCAGCCTGCAGGTGCCGTTTCGCGGCCCCGGCGGTCCGCGCGCGGGGTCGTTCCGCTACGTGGCCGCTGCCGACGTCCTCGAAGGCCGACTGGCGCCGGGAGAGTTGAAGGACAAGATCGTGCTGCTCGGCGCCACCGCGCCCGGCCTGCAGGACCTGCGCGCCACCCCGGTCGGCGCGGCGTTTCCGGGCGTCGAAGTGCACGCCAACATCGTCTCGGGCTTGCTCGACCGGCGCCTGCTGGCCGTGCCCGACTACGCGCCGGGATATGAAGTGCTGACCGTGCTGGCGGCGGGGCTGCTGCTCGCGTTCGGGCTGTCGCTGCTGTCCGCATCGCGCGCCGTGCT
This sequence comes from Variovorax sp. GW460-12-1-14-LB1, assembly GCF_059423605.1. Classification (NCBI taxonomy): domain Bacteria; kingdom Pseudomonadati; phylum Pseudomonadota; class Betaproteobacteria; order Burkholderiales; family Comamonadaceae; genus Variovorax; species Variovorax sp. GW460-12-1-14-LB1. The sequence goes on along the minus strand of NZ_JBWKYF010000043.1, from coordinate 42,315 downwards.
GCTCGGCGCGGGCGTGGTCGCCGCGCTGGTCGGCCTCAACACCTGGCTCTACGTCGGCCACAGCCTCGTGCTCCCGCTGGCGTCGGCGCTCGTCATGGTGGCGCTGGCCTTCGCGCTCAACATGAGCTGGGGCTACTTCGTCGAATCGCGTGCGCGGCGCGGGCTGGTGCGGCTCTTCGGCACCTACGTGCCGCCGCAGCTGGTCGACGAAATGCTCGTGCGCCCCGGCCGCTACAGCATGCGCGCCGAGAGCAAGGAAATGACTGTGATGTTCTGCGACATGCGCGACTTCACCCGGCTGTCCGAGCAGATGGCGCCGGCCGAGCTGCAAGCCTTCCTGAACACCGTCTTCAGCCGGCTCACCGAGGTGATCAGCGCGCACCGCGGCACCGTCGACAAATACATGGGCGACTGCGTCATGGCCTTCTGGGGCGCGCCGATCGACACCCCCGGCCATGCCGCGCTCGCCGTGCAGGCGGCGATCGACATGGCCGCCGCCGTGCACGACATCAACCGCCAGCACCGCGCCAACGGCCGCCCCGAAATCAGCGCGGGCATCGGCCTGAACAGCGGCCTCATGAGCGTCGGCGACATGGGCTCGACCGCGCGCCGCAGCTATACCGTGGTCGGCGACGCGGTCAATCTCGCGTCCCGGCTGGAGGGCCTGAGCGGACACTACGGTGTCGAGATCGTGGCCAGCGGCGCCACCCGCGAGGCGGCGCCCGGCTTCGTCTGGCAGGAACTCGACAGCGTGCGCGTCAAGGGCAAGGCCCAGGCTGTCGCCATCTACACCCCACTCGTGCCGGAAGCTGCGGCCGAGGCGCAGGACACACGGCAGCAACTCGACCGCTGGAGCCAGGTGCTCGCCGCCTACCGCCGCCAGGATTGGGCGTTGGGCCGGAACTTGCTGGCTCCCCTGCTCGCCGCGGATGCGAAAAAAGTCCTTTACCAGCTCTACGCCCAGCGTTTAGCCTCGATGGCGCTTCGCCCGCAGGACCCGGACTGGGACGGCGCCACCCGGTTCGACACCAAATGACGACAGACGCATACAAGGGGTCTTCCACAATGCAGGTTCGCGTGCTGGGTTGCTCGGGCGCCATCGCCAAGGACTGCCGCACCACCTCGTTCCTGGTCGATGCGGACCTGCTCGTGGACGCTGGCACGGGCGTTGGCGATCTCACCCTCGACGAAATGGCCGCCATCGACGACGTGGTGCTCACCCACTCGCACCTCGACCACATCGCCGCCCTGCCCCTGATGCTCGACGCCGTCGGCAGCCGCCGCGCCCGGCCCCTGCGCGTGCATGCATTGGCCGCCACCATCGACGCGCTGCGGGCGCATGTATTCAACAACGTCATCTGGCCGAATTTCGAACGCATTCCCAGCCCTGAATCGCCGTTCGTGAGCTTTCACGAGATCACGGTCGGGCAACGCCTCGAGCTGGGCAGCGACGCCCCCAAGCTGATCGAAGTGCTGCCGGCCGTCCACACCGTGCCGGCCTGCGGCTTCGCCATCCGACGGGCCGAAGGCGGCGCCCACTGGGTCTTCAGCGGCGACACCGAACGCAACCCGCCCTTCTGGGAGCGCGTCAACGCGATCGACGTGGCGATGCTGGTCATCGAAACGGCCTTCAGCTCCCGCGAAGAGGCATTGGCCGAACGCAGCCTGCATCTGTCGCCGGTGGCGCTGGCGCACGAACTGGCGCACATCGATCCGGGCAAGCAATACCCGATCTACATCACCCACACCAAGCCGGCGGAGACCGAAGAAATCATGAGCCAGATCGAGATGCTGGCGGGGCGGGAGGTGGCAGGGTTGGCGCAGCGGGACATTCGCTGGCTCAAGGCGAACGGGGTGCTGACCTTCTGACCGGGTCTGGCTGGGCATGACAAATTTGTCGACACAATTGGCATCTGAGTGCGAGTTGTGTCACATCATGTAACCATCTTGTGACCAAAGGTGGCCCGAACGGGGGCTGCAGGGTGGGGAAGCTGGGTGGCACGGATGCTGCGGAAGTTACTCCGCTCCGGGCTGGTTCCCGGGCTTTACAAACCAACCTGGAGTTAATGAATGAACCGTCGTTCTATCGCACGCAATGTGCAAAAGGGTTTCACCCTTATTGAATTGATGATAGTGGTCGCCATCATCGGCATTTTGGCCGCCATCGCAATCCCCCAATATTCGAACTACACCTCGCGCACTCGTGCTGCAGGTGCTGTCGCAGAGCTGAATTCGATCAAGTCGGCCATTTCCGTTTGTTACAACGACACGTTGGCGCTCGCTGGTTGCAACTCGGGCACGAATGGCATTCCTAATGCAGTTGCCGCTGGCGCTGCTACGGCTACGAAGAACATTCTCGCGGTCAGCGTTACTGATGGAGTGATCACGGCAACCTCCGGCGCGACCACCAATGCGACCCCGCCCGTGAATCTGACGATCGTCAACACGCCCACGATCGCAGCAGGCGCAGCCAACATGACGTGGACCATGACACCTGGCGCTGGCACCATCTGCGACCCAGTCCGGGGCCTGAAGTCGGGCCAAGGCGACTGCGCGTAAGTCTCCAGCTTAGATTGAAGCCGCCTTCGGGCGGCTTTTTTGCGCTTGTTTGAATGAAAACTGGGGAAGTCAATTCCCCTGCTTTATTGTTCGACGGACAGACAGATCCTCATCAACGGTCCACCAAAGGCTCCTCCCTTCCCCTTCACGAGTTGAACTTCCGATCGAGAAAATTGGGTCAGGATCCAATCCCCAGCAGGTCATTTTTGCCGCTCCAAGGCCACGGCGCGTTGATGCGCAGGCGCTCATCAACAATGCGATCTTCCGCCGTCGATTCCGAAGCCGCTCAATGTGCCCAAGCCCTGCAAATCTCCCCCAGCAAAGCCGGCCCGCACTGACACCGCAGCAGAAGCGCTTCACACCCTGATCCGCCAGATCGAGAAGGCCCGCCAGACGCTGGCTGCGTGGCATGCCGGCATCGGCACCTACGGCCAGATGTATACGCAGGCGCTGGTGCCATTGGGACGAGGCCGCCAGGTAGGTTGACGGAACACCGTTGCTACGCCCCGCCCTGCCACAAGGCCAGCGCAGCAGCGGCGCGAAGCTGAGGAGCAACAGGCTATGCAATCCGCGCTCGAGTCTTCTGCGAGCTTGCCAGCGCTCAGCATCCTGACCGCGCGACCTATGTACAGCAGCGCTGCGTCAAGACGGCGCTGACGCAGAAGGCAAACCAAGCCTATGGGGCCAACGACCTGCTCGCGCTACTCGAATTGCAGCTGCAGATCGAGCAGATCGATGCAATGGTCACATTGCGAGTGTCAGTGCCGAGCGGCTGGCGCACGACAACGAGGTATCGGGCGAGCAGCGGGCGGAACTGAAGGCAGAGATCGAAGGCGTTGAGCTGAGGTTCTGCTTCGACTAAGGGCTCGAGCACGATCGCGCCGCCATTAACCCGCGCAAGCTGGGCCAACGGCTTGAGCAGCACGGCCGGCAGCTGCGCGAGCCCGCGTACGGCCCCGATCCTTTCTTTTGAGTGTGCTGATCAGCGCTGTGCCCGCTTTTTCAGTTCGTGATGACTTCCCGCCACATGATCCGCGTAGGCGTCGTGGCCGAAGGCACGCTCACGTCATAAACCTTGTTCTTCCCGTCGGACGTGCGCACGAGGATCTTGATCGACCCGTTCGGCAACCCCTCGGGCTGCACGCGGCTCGCAAGCACATTGCCGACGAACCGGCTGCTCAAGTTGGGGATTGCTCCACCGTTCGCGTAGTTGAGGAAGTAAAGGTTGGAGCTTCCTCCTGGCGAGCACTCGTCGCTCGAAGGCGTGTTGGTCGTGAAGGCCAGCACGCCCTGGAACAGCACTGGGCTCGTGTACGAGCGCTCGCCCGCCGGCGTCGTTGCGAAGTCGAGCACCCAGCCTTTCTTGGTCGTCAGGTCCAGAGGGTTGCTTGTCACATTGATGTTGTCGCCAGATTTGGTTGCCGTCTGCCTGACAAGATTGAGACGTAACGGCGTGATGGTCGGTGAGTCGGACCGGTCGTCCATCAGGCCGTAGAAAGACTGCGGTTGGCTGGCGTTGGTGTTGGCATCGGTTCCGCCGGGAATGTCGGAGGCGCCAAGGTACTTGCCAGTGCCAACGAACACCATGCGCTTGCGCTTCACCACCCCTAGCTCTATCGAGTTGGTGACGGGTTGCACCTTACCGGTAGCGTCGACCAATGTGGCGAGCCGCTTGACGTTCCAGTCGGTCGTCGAATTGGACGAAAGATCGAAACGCCAGACGTTGCCGTAAAGATCCCCGCCGTACGCGTAGTCGACCGTGTCGTCCGTGCCGGGCTTGACCAGGAACGCACTGACTTTAGCCAGCCCGCTCGGGTCGGCGCTGGTGCCCACTCCGGTGCTGATGTCCTTGATCACTGCGCCTGTCGCCGTATTCAGAACGTAGAGGTGCCCGGTCCCGTCGCCACCCGTGTCTGTCCCGTTGTTGTAGCCGGAGGTCACCAGCGTGACCCATCCGGCGGCCTTGGTCTTGACGTTCAGGGGGCTGCCGTAGGAATAGCCGATGCTGTTCTTGACCTCGCTTGTGGTGTTTGCATTGGGAAACTCCCACATCACCTTGCTCGCGACATCGGCATCCGAGGCGGCCGATGGGTCTGTCACGTTCAGGGCGTAGTAACCTCGCCCCCCTTTGCCGAGGCTGCCAACGAGCACGGTGGCCCAACTGGGCGTCGGGGGCGTTGGTTGGTTGGCGTATGTGTTGCTGAGGTCCACGTCCGTGGCCACAGCGGTGCCGTCGACATAGAAGCGGTGCTGGAACGACGGGGACTGCTGGGTGAGGCCGGCCAGGGCACTGGTCGACGTGACCGTGGCGGAGAGATTCATGTCCAGCAAACTGCCAGGCACATAGGCCCAGAGTTCGTTGCCATTGGCGGCATCGAACGCGTGGAGCATCCCGTCGTTGGCTCCCTGATACACGACCTTGGTCCGGTTGGCTGCAGCGCCGGCTTTGTAGGTGGCGTAACCGGTATCGGTGTAGCTGGAGCGGGGCGCCGAAACATAGGTGGGCTCTGCGTTCACGATATCTCCAAGCACGTGGGTGCGCGTCCGGTAGGGGCGTGCGCTGGCGCTGTCGGTGCCTTCCTTGGTGCGATCGCCCCGCAGGTACGAGATCACGGCGGCACTATCGCTTGGGCCGGGCGGTGTTGCAGGCGAGTTCAGACGCGCTACTTGCGTGGCGCTCAGGCCGTCGGTGGTGAAGGCCACGCCCGCAGAGCCGTTGAAGCTGGCGATCTTGCGGGTGCCGAATGCCTTCTTGTCCAGCAGCGACTGTGCAGACCAAAGTGCAGTTGTGCCCAACAGGCCTGTATCGATATTGATGGCGAACGCTTCAAGATCACCGTACCAAGTGCCTGAATTGAAGTTGGAGGTGAAGGCCGTGTTGTCACCCGAGCGGACGTTCGGATTGCTCACGGCCACAGAGGCTGCCGCGCCGGTACGGTTGACGATGTTGTTCAGGATCGACGAGAGCGCTGTCTGCAGCTTCGCCGGGTCATTGGCGCTGAAGTACTGACCATGACCGTTGAGGGCCGCGTGCCAGAGGTCATCGATGGCGGTCGCCGAATCGGCCACCGGCGTGGGCCATGAGTTCGAACCGGTCGGTGGCGTAGAAAGGGTGCCGCTTGCGCCCAGGCCGATGGTGAAGGTCACCATGTGCTGCCATGTCGCAGGATCGGAGGGGTTGGCCGCGACCTTGCCGGCTGACGGCTTGGGTGCGAGGTCGGAAATCCAGTACTTCATGGCGACGTCGGCCAGGGTGTTGGATCTGCTGTTCCCGTCGTAGAAGGGCGCGGGGAATTTTTCCCCTGCGACCAGCGGAACACCGGCGATGGGATCGTTGATCGCCACCTTGGCCTCGGTGTCGTAATAGACGTTGGCCGGCAGGGTGGGAACCGTTCGGTCCAAGTCGCCCACTCCCGTTGGCGCCCCGCCATTCCAATAGCCATCGGTCGAAAGGATCGTGTAGTTCGGTGTGCAGGCCAGAGGAACGGTGGTGGCGCGTGTCGCCGAAGGTCCTCCGGGCATCTTGCCGGTTGCGTAGTACTGGCCTGCGCGATCCAGTGCCGTGACCAGGGGCGTCCCTCCATTGGGGGAAATCCCATAAACCTGGGAATACCAAGTGAGTTTTTGAGTCGAATCGAATTCAGCGAGCGGGATGAAATTTGCGCCGCTCGTATTGTCGTTGCTGCTGTTATCGTTGATGGTCGAAAACCCGACCCTTGACTTTTCATTGAGTGCTGAAAAAGCAAGCCCCAGAGACGATTTTGCCGTCAGGATCCGCGTGCGATAGTAGGTGAACCAGTTGGCGAAATTCTGTATTTCCTGCTCATAGGTACATGCGATCTCTATACCACAATCGGTGCGGGATGCAGCGCGTGGGTACGTAGAGACTGCTGGAACAATTTCCACTCTCTTGTAGCTGCTGTCATTGTTTTGGGTGTCGCCGCCATTCGGATTTCCGGTGCCTTCCCAAGAGTAATAGAAGGCGTAGCGTGCGTACTGCTTGCTGTAGTACTTGGTGCTGCTATTGGGGCAACTGTCGACTTTCGCAAAAGATGTGGAGTTATAAAGCGGGAGATCGATATCTGGCGTTCCCCAGCATTTTTCCGTCAAATTGACCTTGCTTGTTCCGGAGTATGGGTTGACCAGAGCCGCGGCGGCAGGACTTGCACCTCTGCTGGATGTGAATGTCGTCGCATCGCTGTCGTACTTGACTGCCGGCAAATAGGTGATTGTCGGGTTGTAGTAAAGCTTGTTGTAGCTGGGCGAATAGAACGCGCGGTTTGTCTTCCCGCTGTTGTATTCCGCTTTTGCATCGCTGCCAGTGATTGTTTCCCATGCCATGCTCCCCGAATTGTCGAGCGTGAAGAGAATGTTGGGCTTCACCCGACTCTGAACAATGAGCGGCACATCCGTCAGATCTGTCGCCGCCAGGGAAACAAAAGATTGAAGGAGCAGAGAGGCGATCACCGCATTGGCAACGGCGCGCGAAAAATATGACTTTTGCATGATAGGGTTGCGGGTTGTTGCGGGGGATCAACCAAATGGCAATTCGATGGTTGTCTGAACAATGCTGCTGGTATTGCGTGGGCCTAGAACACGCACCGTCACCCGGTAGTGAATCGTCGGTCGTGTTGGCGGGGGCGGCGTCAGGCTCCCGAAGATGTTGGTGGTCTGCGCATGGCTGTTGTTGTCTTCCTCTTCGGTTCCTCCCGCCGAGAAAGGCTGCCCTGCTACGCACTTGCTGGTCAGCAGGGTCAACGGATCGGTTTTCGCGGGGGCCGCGGTGCACAGCCGGTCGATCACGTACTGCACTCGGTACAACGACTCGTCCGTGCACGAAATAGCTGCGACGCCGTCCTTATGGTCATAGCAGGGGACCGAACTCCAATTGATCGTGCTGGGGACGCCGGTGGCATCCGCTGGTTGCATCAGCCGGTAGTACTTGCCCGCCACATCGGCATCGGCGTTGGCGAGTGCCGGCAGTGCATTGAAGGCGCGCTCCGCCCCGGTATCGGCGATGCTGGTGGCCGCCTGCTTGAATGCCACGTTGCCCGAAATCACGCCCGCCGTGTCGGTGGAGCGCAGCAGCGCGGCTGCAGCCAACGAGAGAACCAGCACCGCGATCAGTGCGATGAAAACCACCACGCCTCTTTGCCGCGTGCCACCGCGAGGTGGCCGACGGGAGAGGGTAGGGGGCGCAGAGGAGAAGGCGCAGGGGTGGCTCATGACAAATTGGCCCAGAGAACGTTGCGAAGCGGCACGATGGTTTCGAAGGCGCGATAGCGATAGCAGCGCCAATCGGCGTCGTTGCTCAGATCGATGGCGGGCCCGCCGGGCCAGCTTTCTGGCGCTGTGGTCGTGATGTCGCAGGCTTGCGCATCGCCCTTTAGCCGCTCTTTCAACGGACTGCGCACCACCACGGCAATGCGAACGGCCTTGATGCGCCGGGCGTCTGCAATGGTCGGGGTCGCCCACGCCCCGGTGGCCCGGACCCAGTTGGTGACCACCTGGCTGTTGGCATCGCTGATGCCGTACATCGCCTTGAGGCTCACCACGTTGTTGGCGAGTTGCACCTGCGTCATCGAGCTGAAGAAGTCTTGCGACACGAGCGAGCCACTTGTCACCGAATAGGTTCGCTGCGTGAAGGTGCCGAGGTCGTAGATCCGCGGATTCTTGGTGAAGCTCGTGGGCCAACCCAGGTCGGTCATCACGTTGCCCGACGGGTTGTAGGTCGGTTGCGTGGCGGTGCCTGTTGCTGCGGCGTGCGAAAGGACGACGCTGTTCGCATTGGCAGGGTTGGCATCGCTTGCGGTGATGCGGGCGAGCGTGCATCGGCCGTCGTCATCGGTCAGCCACACGAAGCCGCCGACGCCCGAGAGCGCGACCTTGCTGGTGGGTTGCAGGTTGGCGGCCGACGTGCCGGGCGGGTTGATGGTCGCGTTCTGCAGCAACATGTTGCGCACGTTGCTGCGGATGGACGTTCCCCAGAGCATCGTGATGCTGTCCGAGGCGCCTGCCGCAACGCCGCCATCGGCGATGCGCACGGGCGTGCCCGGAAAGTTGGGCACGGGGCCGCTGGCCGTGCCATTGCTGTAGTACGTGAAGTACTCGGTGCACGGCATGATCGCCGCGGTCGGTATGCCCCAGCCGGCGGCGCGCAGGTCGCGCTCCATCGTTGCGAGGCTGAAGATGCCGTTTTGCTGCGTATCGGCGCCGGAGGTGGTCGAGCGCTTGATGTCTTCGTAGGTCGATATGACCTGGTAAATGATGATCGTCGCAGCGAGTCCGACCACCATGCCGACCAGTGTTTCGACGAGACCGAAGCCTTGTTGGCGCTTGAGTTGATGGAGTGGGGGCATGGGGTCTCAGCCTTGAATCTGCGTCGTGAGCGTGAAGTTGTGCGCCGCGTCGTCCTGCGGGCTTTTCCAGCAGAGCGTCACCGTGACGACGTTGTTCGGTCCTACGACGATCTGTTGCTGCAACCCGGCCGCGCCGGGCAGCGCGCCTTGGTTGGTTGCATCGCTCAACCCTGAAATCCAACTGGTCACCAGCGGGTTGGCTGCCGTGTTGTCGCCTTCGTCGCAGGCCGTGGCTGCGGCATTCAGGGCGTAGGTCGGAACGTTGAAGCGGTCCACCCACATGCGCCCGACGATCTGGTTCGCGAAGAAGCTGGCCTTGGCGCGGTAGTCGGCATCGCGAACGGTGCGAATGGCGGTGGCTTGCAGGCCGACGATGCCAAGAACGGCAAAGGAAAAGATGGCAATCGCCACGAGCGCTTCGACCAGCATGACGCCGCGCTGGGCGCGCGGTAGACGACGGACGGTACGTGATGTCCTTTTCTGCGTGCTCATGAACAACCTTGCGGATTGGTTGCGAGGGAATGCCCGGGATCGCACAGGCGCACATCGCCGCCCGGAGCCAGGACGATCGCCAGTCGGCGCACGTCGGTGGTTGCGCCGGTGAAGTCGATCTGACGCACGGTCGTCGCCGCAGCGAGGCGGCCAAGACCGGTGAACGTGATGGTCGCCGGCATGCCGGCACCGGGGTCGGCGGTCTTTGTGCCCACGGTCGTGGAAACCTGGGCGCGGGCATTGGACGAGGCATCACCTGCCAGGCGTTCCTGCACCAGGTCGTCGAAAACCGTGGGGGTTGCGGGGAGCGCGGCGTAGACATTCCAGTCGGTGCTTCCTGCCAGAGCCGCGCCCTTCGAGGTGTTCGTCAGCGTGAACTGGACGTTGCCATTGCGCCGGATCGCTTCAGCCCGGGCCAGCTGCAAGCCGTTGAGCACCGACTCTGCGGCACCGCGGACCTGTGCGTTGCGGATGAAGCTCGTATAGCTCGGGTACGCAAGCATGAGCAGGATCCCGAGAAGAGCGATCCCGACCATCAATTCAATCAGGGTGAAGCCCCCTGTCGAGCGGTGAACCCTCGAGTTCATGGCTTGCGCATGATCCAGGAGGACTGTTCGCCGCTGAAGTTCCAGGCGCACCGGGTGCACGTGGTGCTCGGCTTGTTGAGCTCATTCAGTTTGTATTCGAGGCCCGCGACAGCGGTACCGGCCTGGCCGGTTGCGGTGAGCGAGTAGCCCTGGCCCGTGCGCGTGAGGGTGCAGCCGTACTGGAAATTGGTTGTTGCGTCCGGCGGGAGGCGGCCGCAAGTGCCATCGCCCTTGTCGTAGGTGCGATGGTCCTGGTAGTGCTGTTCCAGCTGGGCGCGATAGCTCGACAGATTGCCGGGCGCCTCCTGCACCTTGCCGCGTCGCACGTAGTCCGTGTAGTTCGGGTAAGCGATGGTCGCAAGGATGGCCACGATGGCGACCGTGACCATCACCTCGATCAAGGTGAACCCCTTCAGCACCCGTCGTGGTTCTGGTGCGCCCGCCCTTGAACAAGTCAATGCAACTCGCTGATTCATCAAGACTGCCTTTCAAGCTGTAATCACGCCCGCGGATCGAGCCGTAGAAACAATTGGGAAATATTGTTAAATCTTGTGTCCATTTGCTTTTGTTAGCAAAGCCATTCGCCCGGTCGCCGCGACCATTTATCGGATCGCGCGGGCATCACAATGGGTCCGTGCAGCGCTCTTCGGCCCTTATCGAAATGCTTCCCTCGTCGGGCCAGGCCCTGTGCGGCGTGTGCGCGGTGCTGCTGGCGTTCGCGTTTCTCTCGCCGCTGGCGATGGGGCCGTCGCTCACGGTGTGGCAGCAGCTGGTGTCCTGGATGTGCCTCGCGGGCTGGCTCTTCTGTGCGCCGGTCCTGGCTTGGCCCGCACCGGCCTTGACCCGATGGCTGTGTGCCAGCTCGTTGGTGCTGGTGCTCGCGGGAACATGGGATTCCGGCGGGTGGCCTCTCGCATCCGCGCTTGCCGTTCTCGCCGCCATGGCGATGGCAGTCGGTCTGGGGGCGGGCTCAGCAGGTCGGGGCGCCTCGGTGCCGGCCGCGTTGGCCTGGGGACTCTTCGGCGCGGGCCTGATCAATGCCGTCCTTGGCCTGCTGCAGTACTACCACCTTGCGGGAGACATGGCGTCCTGGTTCGCTTCTCCTCCAGCAGGGCGGGCATGGGGCACACTGCGCCAGCGCAACCAGTTCGCGACGCTGCTGAGCTTGGCCTTGGTTGCCACGCTGTGGTTGCATGGAACACTGGGCTCTCGACGGGTGCGATGGGGGTTGATGGTGGCGGCCGTCTTGCTGGTCGCAGCAGCAGCCGCCTCCCTGTCGCGCACGGGGCTGCTTCAGTTTCTGTTGATCATGGCGGCGGCGAGCCTTGCGGCTTGGCGAGAACGCTGTGTACAGGGGGTTCCGGCATCGTTTCGTCTCCCGCCTCCGCTCGTCCTGCTGGCAGGGATTCCGCTTTACTTCGTCTTCGATGTCCTGCTGCCCGGTCTGGCGGCTGGCGGTGACGGCCAGATCGCCGCTGCGGCCTTGACGTCACGCCTGCAGCCCACCGTCGTCACCACCGACAGCCGCGTCGTTCTCTGGCAGAACGTCCTGTCCCTCATCGCCCAGCGTCCCCTCACCGGCTGGGGCTGGGGCGAACTCAGCTTCGCGCACTTCGCCACGCTGTACAACGGTCCGCGTTTCCCCGTGATCCTCGACAACGCTCACAACCTGCCGCTGCACCTCGCCGTTGAGCTGGGCATTCCGGCGGCGCTGTTGATCTGCGGTGGCTTCTTGTGGATGGTGGGTGTGGCGAAGCCGTGGCGCGAGCGCGATCCCTTGCGGCTGATGGCGTGGGGCCTGCTCGGCGTCATCTTGTTGCACAGCCTGCTCGAGTACCCGCTCTGGTACGGCCCGTTCCAACTGGTCTTCGGGCTGTGCCTCGGCATCCTGTGGCCGGCATCGTCCAAGCGCCCGGAAGCGAACGGCAGAAAGCTCGCCGCCTTCGCCGCCGCCGCAGCCTGGGTGGCCCTCATCGGCTACGCCGCCTGGGACTACACCCGCATCAGCCAGATCTACCTGCCGCGCGAGGCCCGCATGCCGGCCTACCGCGACGACACGCTCGCCAAGCTCCAGGGCTCGTGGCTGTTCTCACGCCAGGTGGATTTCGCCGAGGTGACGCTGACAGCCGTCACGCCAGCGAATGCCGCGCACATGCACGAACTGGCCGGGCGCGTGCTGCACTTCTCGCCCGAGCCGCGCGTCATCGTGAAGCTGATCGAAAGCGCCGAGCTGCTGGGGCGCGATGCCGAAGCGCAAGCGCTGGCCGAGCGTTTCCGTGTAGCGTTCCCGGCCGCGTTCGCCCGCTGGCTGGACAACCGCCCGGACGACGCGCCCGAGCTATAGCCGCTGGATTTCAGCCCGCCGTCGCGACGTAGCTCCCCGACTTCCCGCCGTGCTTCTCCAGCACATGCACGTCGGTGATCCGCATCCCGCGGTCGACGGCCTTGCACATGTCGTAGATGGTGAGCAGCGCGACCTGCACGGCGGTCAGGGCTTCCATTTCCACGCCGGTCGGGCCGACGGTCTCGACGGTCGCGGTGCAGGCCACCTGCGGCGCCTGGCCGCCCTCGGCGAGCGCGAAGGCCACGGCCACGCGGGTCAGCGCCAGCGGGTGGCACAGCGGGATCAGGTCGCTGGTCTTCTTGGCCGCCTGGATGCCGGCGATGCGCGCGATGCCCAGCACGTCGCCCTTCTTGGCGGTGCCCGACTCGATCAGCGCCAGCGTCGCAGGCTGCATCTCGATGCGGCCGGTGGCCACGGCCACGCGGTGGGTGGCGGGCTTGGCCGCCACGTCGACCATGTGGGCCTGGCCCTGGGCGTCAAAATGGGTGAGGGTGCTCATCGGTGAACGTTCGTTTTGAAGATGCATCATACGAGCCCGAGCCACAGACGAGGAATGCCGCGCTTGACTCCTTCTTCCCACAAGAAAACCCGCCCGACGCCCCTCCGGCATGCGGTGTGTGCTACCTTTTTGATAGCTTCCCAGGTGCTGTTGCCGGCCCCCGCGCTGGCGCAGGTGCAGCAGATCCTGCCGGGCCTCGGTGACGGCGGCGAGATGACGGCGAGTGCCGAGCGCCGGCTGGGCGACCAGATCGTGCGCGAGCTGTACCGCGACACCGACTACATCGACGACCCGGTGATCGCCGCCTACGTGCAGGACATCTGGCAGCGCCTGCTGGCGGCCGCGCGCTCGCGCGGCGAGCTCACGCCCGAGCTCGACGAGCGCTTCGCCTGGACCATCCTGCTGGGCCGCGACCGCAACATCAACGCCTTCGCGCTGCCGGGCGGCTACCTCGGGCTGAACCTGGGGCTGCTGGCCGCGGTCGGCAGCCGCGACGAGCTGGCGACGGTGCTCGGGCACGAGCTGTCGCACGTCACGCAGCGCCACATCTCGCGCATCATGAACAAGCAGGGCAAGCAGATGCCCCTGATGATCGCCGGCCTGATCCTGGGGATGATCGCGGCCAGCAAGAGCCGCAATTCCGACGCCGGCCAGGCGGTGATCATGGGCAGCCAGGCGCTGTTCATGCAGAACCAGCTGAGCTTCTCGCGCGACATGGAGCGCGAGGCCGACCGCATCGGCTTCGGCGTGATGACGCAGGCGGGCTTTGCGCCGCAGGGCGCCGCGGCGATGTTCGAGAAGCTGCAGTACGCCTCGCGCCTGAACGACAACGGCTCGTACCCCTACCTGCGCAGCCACCCGCTGACCACCGAGCGCATCTCGGACATGCAGGGCCGGTTCCAGTTCCGTGCCGAAGCGGCACCGCCGACGGTGCCGCTGGTGATGGACCACGCCATGGTCGCCTCGCGCGCCCGCGTGCTGACGCGCCCGGGCGTCGACGTGCTGCGGCTGTGGGTCAATGCGGCCTCGAGCGGCGAGTTCGCGGGCAGTTCACCAGCCCAGCAGGCGGGCACGCTCTACGCGGCGGCGATGGCGGCCAAGGAGTTGCGCGATTTCAAGGCGGCGCGCGCGCTGGCCGAGCGGCTCGTGGCCCGCACGGCCGACGATGCGGCCGCGAGCAAGCAGGCGCGCTGGCTGCAGGCCGAGATCGAACTCGCGGGCGGCGGCGCCGCTCGTGCGGCGGCGCTGCTCGACGCCAAGTCGAAGGAGCGGCCCGAGATGATCCTCGCGGCCGAAGCGGCGATCGCCCAGCGCCAGCCCGCGCCGATGGTGCCCGTGCTGCGCGACTGGGTGGCCGTTCATCCGCGCGATGCCACGGCCTGGCGCACGCTGGCCAATCTGTACGGGGCGCAGAGCGACACGCTGCGCGCCATTCGTGCCGATGCCGAGGCCAACGTGGCGATCCTCGACTACCCGGCGGCGCGCGACCGCTTCAAGGCGGCACAGGAGCTGGTCCGCAAGTCGGGCGCGCCCATCGACCACTACGAGGCATCGATCATCGACACGCGCGCACGCGCCGTCGACGTGCTGGTCAAGCAGCAGGCCGAGGAGCCGCCGCTGAAGTAGTGATGCGTCGAGGGGCGGCGTTCAGCGCCGGGAGGACAGCAGCCCGCCCAGTGCGCTCTCGATGAGCAGCCCGAGCAGCGAGTAGATCAGCGAGCCCAGCAGCGCGGCGAGGAAGCCGTTCACATGGAAGCCGCCGAGCAGGCCCGAGGCGGCCCAGAACAGCAGGGCGTTGATCACGAACAGGAACAGCCCGAGCGTGACGATGGTGACCGGCAGCGTCAGGATCACCAGCACCGGCCGCACGACCATGTTGAGCAGGCCGATCACGGCCGCCGCGAGCAGCGCCGAACCGAAACTCTGGACCTGGACGCCGCTGTAGAGGTAGGCGACCGCGAGCAGCGCGACGGCGCTGAGCAGCCATTTGAGGAGGATGCGCATGCGCCGCAGGATACCCCACGGGCCCGCACAAAAGAACAAGCCCCGCTGCGTTGCCGCAGCGGGGCTTGTGTCGGTTCGGGAGGGCGTGCGGCCCTGATCAGGCTTACTCGGCCAGCTCGTTGGCCAGCACCAGCAGCGCGCCCATGCCCATCACGGCGCCGGGAAAGGCCCAGCCCGATTGCTTGGCCGGGGTCTGGTCGGGCGTGACCGGTTCCAGGTCGACGCCGATCTTCGGGCGGCGCGCATCGACCACGTGGGTGGCCGCGTGCTCGCGCTTGAGTTGCTGCGTCAGGTCGGTCAGCGGGCCCTTGGCCAGCACCGCCGTCACCTGGCCGCCGTTGCGCTCGAGCAGCGGCAGCATCTGCGCCTGCACCTTGCTGAACCACTTGGCGCGCCAGTTCTCGCGCGCGCTGTGGCTCACCCACTTGCTGATCCGGTGTGTCATGCGCGGCGCGCAGGCCACGAGCACCCAATGGCGCGCCACGACGTTGTCGGCATCCGGCGCCAGTTCGGCGAACTGCTCGCTGGCATAGACGGCGTCGTCGACGTAAAGAATGATCTTTTCCATGAGTGCTCTCCTTTGATAGTTAGAGTGACAGAGACCGGATTGATGCAAGAAGTTTCAGTGCGGGGCGTTTATCGTTCAACGAACGCTCAGTGGGCCGGGGTGGCGGGGGCCGGCTTGCGCGAAGCCACCCACTTGCCGATCGCCAGCACCAGCAGCGCACCGATGATGCCGGCGGCGTACTTGATGGTGTCGGTCTGCGGCACCTTCGGCACCCAGGTCCAGTTGGCGGGGTTCGCCAGGGCCGGGTCGGACACGGCCATCGTGCCGGCGATCCAGCCCAGCAGCATGCCGCCCAGCGTGATGATCATCGGGAAGCGGTCCATCAGCTTGATGACCAGCTGGCTGCCCCAGACGATGATCGGGATGCTCACGAGCAGGCCGAAGATCACCAGCGGCATCTGGTGGCCGTCGCCCGCGCCTTGTGCGGCACCGGCGATGGCGATCACGTTGTCCACGCTCATGACCAGGTCGGCCACGATCACGGTCTTCACGGCGCCCCAGAGGCGGTCGCTGCCGGCGATGTTGCCGTGCGCGTCGTCATGGTCGGGGGCCAGCAGTTTCACGCCGATCCACAGCAGCAGGATTGCGCCCACCAGCTTCAGGAACGGAATCGCGAGCAGCGTGAGCGCGAAGAAGATCAGGATCACGCGCAGCACGATGGCGCCGGCGGTACCCCACAGGATGCCCTGGGTGCGTTGCGCGGGCGGCAGCTTGCGGCAGGCCAGCGCGATGACGACGGCGTTGTCGCCGCCCAAAAGAATGTCGATCATGATGATCTGACCGACCGCGACCCAGAATTCCGGGGCCATGAACTGTTCCATAGATTCCTCTTTGTCTTGGCGCCACGCCCGCAGCTCCCTGATGGGGACCACGACGGGCAGCGGCATGCCGATGCGTTTCGATTCACCCTGCGCGGGTGCGGTCGAAAGCGGGGGAGCGAAGGCCGGGTGACACCGGGGACTTGCGAACGCTTCGACCAAACCTGCGCAGGTTCAAATCGAAGGTCTCGCTCGACAACAGCAAGCGCGCCGACCTGGGTCCGCGCGTGTGTCGCCCGACAGGCCGGAAGTGTTGTGCTTCGTATTGACGACCTGACGATTCACGCTGCCCGGGGACAGCGATCGGGAGCTACTCCCCTTCGTGGGCGGGATTAGAGCATTGAAGACCGCGCCGAGGCAACCAAAAGTTTTCTTTACATTTGAAGGCAAATGTCCGGAGGGGCGCATGCAGCGGGCATTTGATGCTCCATTTTTGGGAGCGCCTATGGCCCTAGGAAGGGGCGGGACATTGCGGGACTATGATCGCCGCTCGCTGTTTTTTCACTCTCCATGGCCGCCATCCACATCACCGACATCGAGGCCGCCATCAACCACTGGCGCGAGAAGTCTCCCTCGCCCGACGGCATCACGCTGGCGCCCGAATTGCGCGCGCTGGCCGAGGTCTACGCGCTCATGGTCTTCCACCACGAAGACGAGGTCGACGAGGTCGGCTTTCCCGCCAAGGCCTGGGCCGCCTGGCTCGACTGGTACCACAGCACGCCCGACACGCCCTGCATCGCGATCTGCTCGACCAGCCAGGGCGACGACGAGTGCAAGGGGTGCGGCCGCACCTTCGACGAGGTGCAGTACTGGCCGGCCATGACGCCGGTCGAGAAGCGCGTCACCTGGCGCCGCATCACCATGGAAGACTCGGCCTGGCGCTTCAACCGCTATGCCGAGCGCGCGCGCGAAGCCGAGCCCACGGCTGCGCAGCCCGAGTTCGACCCGGACGACGAGAAAAACTGGGCCCCCTGACCATGCGCCGCCTCGCGCAAGCCCCCAACCTCGCGATCGCGACCGTGTGGGCGCACGCCTTGTGCGAGGAGGGCGTGGCCGCCACCGTGCAGCGCGAATTCCTCGGCGCGGTCATGGGCCAGCTGCCGCCTGACCAGTGCCTGCCCGAGATCTGGATCGACGACGAATCGCAGTACGAACTCGCGCGGCGCCTGCTGCACGAACTGCAGCACCGTCCGCAGCGCAGCTGGCGCTGCGTGTGCGGCGAGCAGGTCGAAGGCGGCTTCGAGCAGTGCTGGCAGTGCGGCGAGATGATGCCGGCGGCCTAGCCGCGCGGGCTCGTTACTTCCAGCGCAGCAGCTCGACGTCGATGCTGTTGACGCCGTCGCCCAGCGTCAGCGTGCTTTCCTGGATCGTCGCCTGCAGCTGCATGCTGCGCTGCGCCAGCCTGGCGAGCGCCTGCGAGGCCTCGGTCGGCACGCGGTAGACCTTCAGGTTCTGCGGGCGCGTGAGCTTGCTCTCGATGCCGCGCCACCAGATCTCGGCCGCGTGGTTGAAGCAGTAGACGATCACCTCGTCCGCCTTGCCGCAGGCCTTGATGATGGGCTTGTCTTCCGGCTGGCCGACCTCGATCCAGATCTTGGTCTGGCCCGTGAAGTCGCGCAGCCACACGTCGGGCTCCTCGACGTTCGACAGGCCCGCGCCGAAGGCCAGCGTGCCGTCGCCGTTGCAGATGTCCTGCAGCTGGTGCGCGTTGAGCGCGAGCGCGACCAGCCGGATCATCATCCGCTCGTCGGTCTCGCTGGGGTGGCGCGCCAGGGTCAGCGCATGGTCGGCGTAGTAGCCGTGGTCGATGTCGGCCACCGCGAGGGTGGCCTTGAAGATGGTGGATTTGAGAGCCATGGGTGCGCGAGTGTATGCGCGCGCCCCTTCGGCCTCAGAACGCCAGCGACGCCTGCAGGTACACCGTGCGCGGCTGGCCCACGTACTTGCCGCCGTTGTTGTCGACCGATCGGTTGTAGTAGCGGCGGTCGAACAGGTTCTTCACGCCCACGGCCAGCTTCAGGTGGCTCAGCGAGGGGCCGAAGTCGTAGGCGGCGCGCAGGTTCACCGTGCCGTAGCCCGGGATGTCGCCGAGCCGCCCGCTCGGGTCTTCCACGGTGATGTACTTCGCGCCGTCGTCCGGCGAGCCCGGCGAACGCTGCTTCGATTGCGCGTAGAGGTCGGCGTTGAGCGTCCACGGCCCGCGCTCGTAGCGTGCGCCGAGCGTCGCGACGTGGCGCGAGTAGAAGGGCAGGTCGCGCCCTGCGAACACGCCGGCCTTCGAGGTGGCCTGCGTGTAGGTGTAGGTGCCCGACACCGACAGCCCCTTGAGCGCGTCGCTCAGGCTGCCCAGGTCGTAGCGCAGCGCCGACTCCAGCCCGCGGTGGCGCGTGGCGCCCAGGTCGGTCCATTGGCCGACGTCGCCGGTGATGGAGCGCGCCAGCTGCAGCTCCTTGTCGAAGTTGATGTTGAACAGCGTCAGCTCGCCGCTCCAGGATTCGCCCTTGTACTTGGTGCCGATCTCGTAGGTCTTGGCTTTTTCGGGGTGCAGGCTGGTGGTCGACTGCGCGAGCTGGGCGTACTGCTGCGGCCCGAACGACACGCCGGCATTGGCGAACAGCGTCCAGCGCTCGCTCATGCGGTAGAGCACCGACAGGGTGGGCAGCACCTCGTTGGAATCGATCTTCGGGTAGATCGCGTTGGTGATGCGGTTGTTGGCCACCGTGAACACGTCGTTGTGCGAGCGGAAGGACTCGTAGCGCACGCCGGGCGTGACCGTCCAGTTGCCGAAGTCGATGCGGTCGTCGATGTAGAACGCGTGCGCGGTCGTGCCGCCCTTGCTGGTCTGGTACGCGGGCTGCGCGAGCGCGTAGGCGTCGAAGCCCGGCGCCGGCCGGTAGTAGCTGCTGCGCGTGGCCGTTTCGGAGGCCTCTTCCTTCAGGTAGCGCGCGCCGATGCTGATTTCCTGCAGCACGCTGCCCGAGTCGATCAGGCGCGAGTAGCGGGGCTCGAAGGCGTAGGTCTTGTAGTTGCGCGGCGCGGTGGTCAGGCGGCGGCGGTTGGCGTTGGCGCCCGTGCCTTCCTGCTCGAGGTAGCTGCTGCGGTACGAGTCCGTGTAGTAGGTCAGCATCTCGAACTTGTTCACGCCGTCGTTGTGCGTGTACTTGAGCGAGCCGTCGGTGCGGCGCCCGGTGAACTCGTCGAAGGGGCGGTCCGACTGGAACGGGTTGGCCGCGAACTGCGCCGTCGTCAGGCCGCCGGGCATGCGCCCCTTGCCTTCGAAGTGGTGCAGCGAGATCGCGATGTCGTCGGTCTTCGAGAGGCGGTAGGCGCCCTTGAGCATCAGGTCGTCGATGCTGGTCTTGTCGTTGCTCTGGCGAAAGCCGTCCCCGTGCGTACCCGAATAAAGCAGTGCCAGCCCCAGGCCGTTCTCGTTGGTGCCGCCGATGAACAGGCTGGGCGTGCTCTTGGTGCCGCCGCCGTGGCTGGCGCTCTCGACGCCCACGCCGACTTCGCCCGCGAACTGCTTGGGGATCGAGCGCGTCACGAAGTTGATGATGCCGCCCACGTTCTGGGGGCCGTAGCGCACCGAGCCTGCGCCGCGCACCACGTCGACCGCCTCGAGGCTGCCGAGCGACACCGGTGCCAGCGACAGCTGCGGCTGGCCGTAGGGCGCGTAGGCCAGCGGCACGCCGTCCAGCAACACGGTCGAGCGCGGCGACAGCCGCGAGGTCAGGCCGCGCACGCCCACATTGAGCGAGATGTCGCTGCCGCCGGTGCCGTTGCTCTCCTGCACCTGCACGCCGGGCACCTGGCGCAGCACGTCGCGCACGCTGGCCGAGCCGCTTTCCTGGATCTGCTGGCGCTCGACGATGCTGCGCGCGCCCGCGTGCTCGAGCACCTTGGTCTCGGTGGGCGTGCCGAGCCAGTCGCCGGTGACGGTGATGGCCTCGAGCGACTTCGACGGCTCGGCGTCGGCCGCGAAGCTGTGCAGGCTCAGGGGCAGCAGGGCCAGGGCGATGGCGGTCTTTTTGTGCGGGAACAAGGGGAGTCCTCCTCGATGTATTTGTGATGGATGAAGGGATGGGGTGCGCGCGTCGTTCAGGGCGCCGCGCCGCGCGACAGCGCCTGGCTGCGCGCGGCCGCAGCCACGGCGCGCCGGCGCCACCAGAGCCACACGCCGCTCAGGCCGAGGCCGGCCAGCGTCAGGCCCAGCAGCGCGGTGACTGTCTGGTGCACCGCGCCGCCGAGCACGCCGGTGTGCAGCGGGTAGATCACGGCCACCGCACCGTTGCCGGTGTCCATGTCCTGCCAGCGGCGCACGCCGAGCAGCTCGCCCGTGACCGGATGCACCCACACCGAGCCGATGCCGTTCGGGTGCGGGTCGTCGGCGAGCCGGAAGCGCACGCGCAGCGGCCGGTCCGACCGGCCGGGCACCTGCACGTAGCCGATGGGCTGGCCGGGGAACACGGCCTGCGCGCGGGCGACGAGGTCGTCGAGCGGCAGGCGAGGGCCGGTGGCGGTGCCCTTGGGCACGGCCGGCGCCTTGGCCGGCGTCTGTCCAAGGGTGGTCGAGATGAAGCCGCCCAGCGGTCGCCAGGCCATGTAGGCGCCGGTGAAGACCGACACCGCGATCAGCAGTCCGAGCACGGCGCCGCCCGTGCGGTGCAGGTCGAACAGCCCGCGCAGCAGGCCGCGGTCCAGCACGATGCGCAGCGAGGGCGGCCAGCGCGCCGGCCACCACAGCACCACGCCGGTGACCAGCAGGAACAGGTACGCCAGCGCGGCGATGGCGAGGATGCCCTTGCCCGTGTCTTCCAGCAGCAGGCTGCTGTGCAGCTCGAACAGCAGGTTGTAGGCGCCTTCGTGCGTGCCGCGGCGGCCCTGTTCGGCGCCGGTGGCGGGGTCGAGGTAGAGCGTGCCGTCCCACGGGCCGCGCACCAGCACCCAGAGCGTGTCGCCGGGCTGGCGCGGCGGGCGCAGCGTGAGGTTGGTGTCGGGGCCGAACTCGGCGAGCAGACGCTGGCGCAACGGCTCCAGCGGCGCCGGGGCCGTGCTGCTGTTGCTGCGCGCGACGAAGAGCTCAGGATGCGCCGCGCGGTCGAGCGGCAGCGCTACGACCAGCACAGCGCCCAGGAGCGCCGTGAGGGCGAGCAGCGGCCCGAGCGTGAGGCCGATCCATCGGTGGAGCGTGAGCCAGAGGCGTCTCAGGGGGGCGCGCCGCATGAACAACGGGGACGTCGGGGCGTCCCGTCTGGGTTGTCGGCTGGCGTGCCCCAAACGGGGCACGTTGGCTGGGAGGTATCGGTGGGCGAACGAGGCGCGCCGGCCGTGGGCGGCACGGGCCGGCGGATCGTCGCGGGGGAGGCCTAAATTCTACGGGCCAGCTCGGCCGCCTTGCCGGTGTAGCTGGCGGGCGTCATGGCCAGGAGGCGGGCTTTTTCCTCTTCAGGAATGGCCAGCGAGCGGATCAACCCGTGCAGCGCCTCGGCCGTCACGGTCTTGCCGCGCGTGACTTCCTTGAGCTGCTCGTAGGCGCCCTGCACGCCGAAGCGGCGCATCACGGTCTGGATCGGCTCGGCCAGCACTTCCCACGAGGCCTCGAGGTCGTCGGCCAGCGCTTCCTGGTTGATCTCGAGCTTGCCCAGGCCGGTGGCCAGGCTCGCGTAGGCCAGCGTGGCGTAGCCGAAGGCCACGCCGATGTTGCGCAGCACCGTGCTGTCGGTCAGGTCGCGCTGCCAGCGGCTGATGGGCAGCTTCTCGCTCAGGTGGCGCAGCACCGCGTTGGCCAGGCCCAGGTTGCCCTCGGCGTTCTCGAAGTCGATCGGGTTGACCTTGTGCGGCATGGTCGACGAGCCGATCTCGCCCTTCTTCAGGCGCTGCTTGAAGTAGCCCAGGCTCACGTAGCCCCAGATGTCGCGCGAGAAGTCGACCAGGATCGTGTTGACGCGCGCCACGGCGTCGAACAGCTCGGCCATGTAGTCGTGCGGCTCGATCTGGATGCTGTACGGCTGGAAGCTCAGGCCCAGGCCCAGCGGCGCGGGCGTCTCGACGACCTTGCGGCTGAAGGCTTCCCAGTCGAACTCGGGCCAGGCGGCCAGGTGGGCGTTGTAGTTGCCGACGGCACCGTTCATCTTGCCCAGCAGCTGCACGGCGGCGATTTGCGCGCGGGCCTTGGTCAGGCGCACCGCCACGTTGGCGATTTCCTTGCCGACGGTGGTCGGGCTGGCGGTCTGGCCGTGCGTGCGCGAGAGCATCGACACGTCGGCGAACTGGTGCGCCATCTCGCGCAGCTTGGCGATCAGGCCGTCGATGGCCGGCAGCACCACGGTGTCGCGCGCGGCCTGGATCTGCAGGGCGTGGCTGGTGTTGTTGATGTCTTCGCTGGTGCAGGCGAAGTGCACGAACTCGGCGGCGGCCAGCAGCTCGGGGCGGGCCTCGAACTTCGACTTGATCCAGTATTCGACGGCCTTCACGTCGTGGTTGGTGGTCTTCTCGATGTCCTTGATGGCCAGCGCGTCGGCCTCGGAAAAGTGCGACACCAGCCCCATCAGGTACTTGCGGGCGCCGCCCGTGAGGGGCTTGAACTCGGCAAAGCCGCAGTCGGACAGCGCAATGAACCAGGCCACCTCCACCTGCACGCGACGGTGCATATAGCCCTGTTCGCTCATCAGCGGGCGCAAGGCCGCGAGTTTGGCCGCATAGCGGCCGTCAAGGGGGGAGAGGGCGGAGACGGTGGAAAAGCTCATGCCCGAATTTTAGGCGGCCGCCGGGTGGCCGCGCCGCGGGGGAATTCGGGCGCTGTCTTTTTCCCTTCACCTAAAATGCCTGCGAACAAACGTTAACAAGCGATGGGGAGAGAGCCTTCATGAAACTGATCGGATCCGCCGCCAGCCCGTATGTGCGCAAGGTGCGCGTGGTGCTGGCCGAAAAGCGGCTCGACTACCAGTTCGTGATCGAAGACGTCTGGTCCGCAGACACCACGATCGCCCATTCGAACCCGCTGGGCAAGGTGCCGTGCCTGATCATGGAAGGCGGCGAGGCGATGTTCGACTCGCGCGTCATCGTCGAATACATCGACACCCTGTCGCCCGTGGGCAAGCTCATTCCGCAGCAAAGCCGCGAGCGCGCCGAGGTCAAGACCTGGGAAGCGCTGGCCGACGGCGTCATGGACGCCGGCGTGCTCTGGCGCCTCGAAGCCACCTGGTCCGGCCGCGCCGACGCCGAGCGCAGCGCCGCCTGGATCGAGCGCCAGCGCGCCAAGGTCCAGGCCGGCGTGGCCGCCATGGCCAAGGGCCTGGGCGACAAGCCCTTCTGCAGCGGCATCCACCTGAGCCTGTCCGACATCGCGGTCGGCTGCGCGCTGGGCTGGCTGGGGCTGCGGTTTCCCGAGATCGACTGGCGCGGCGACCACGCCAACCTGGCCAAGTTGTACGACAAGCTCATGCTGCGGCCGAGCTTCATCGACACCCAGCCCTGAAACGACAAAGCGCCCCGCGGGGCGCTTTTTTCTTGGGGCCGTTCGGGCCACCGCATGCGGGAAGGCCGAGGGGGCGCTGCGTCATCGCGGGCCCCGCTGTCGGCGGGAAGACAAAAATGCTGCGAGGCGCCCCGACACGAAGGAGGGAGGGAGGGAGGAGGAGAAGAATCGCCTCGGGATTTCAACCGGACGGCAGGCGCCCGGAAGACCTCGCAACATGAAAACCTGTGGGCCTTGGCCGCCCACGCTCAAGTATGAGCGCGGTGCCGCCGCACGGTTCCCGTTCGAGTGGTAAACGTTTGTGACTCAAAGTTCACATTGCAGGGCGGTCAGTCGCCGCTGGGGCCGAGCTGTTTCTCGATCACCTGGATGAAGCCGTTCTCGTCGGGCGCCGTCATGCTCGACCACGCCTGCACCACCTTGCCGTCGCGCCCGATCAGGTACTTGTAGAAGTTCCACTTCGGCGTCGTGCCCGAGGCCTGCGCGAGCTGCTTGAACAGCGGGTTGGCGTCGGTGCCGCGCACCGACGACTTGGCGAACATCGGGAATTTCACGCCGAAGGTGCTTTCGCAGAAATCGGCGATTTCTTTGTTGGAGCCCGATTCCTGGGAGAAATCGTTCGACGGGAAGCCCAGCACCACCAGACCGCGGGCGCGGTACTTCATGTCCAGCGCCTCCAGCCCCTTGTACTGCGGCGTGAAGCCGCAAAAACTGGCCGTGTTGACCACCAGGACCACTTTTCCGGAGTACTGGCACAGGTTCTGGGGCTTTTCATCCTGCAGCCGCGGGAAGCTGTGCTGCAGGATCGCCGGGCACCCGGTGGCGCCGCCCACCGCGGGCGCGGCAGGGGCTGCGGGGGCCGTCTGGGCACCCGCCGACAGGGCGGCGGACAGGCCCGCCACGAGGGAAAAGGCCGTGGCGCAACGTCGCAGCATCGACAATCGGGCGGGGGTTCGCATGACGGGCTCCTGGATCGAAAAGGGGGGTGTGCATCTATGGCGCGGGCGCGCGCACAAGCACATCATCGCGCGTCTGTCACGGGCGCGCCAAACGGCCCGACTAAAATCGGCGGCCATTGAAAGACTTTGATGCTCTACCCGGAACTCTTCAGACAACTCGAATCCGTCCGCTGGGACATGGACAAGGACATCCCCTGGCAGTCGTTCGACGCTTCCTTGCTGACTGAAGAGCAGGCGCAGACCATCAAGATGAATGCCATCACCGAGTGGTCGGCGCTGCCGGCCACCGAGATGTTCCTGCGCGACAACCGGCACGATAGCGACTTTTCGGCGTTCATGTCGATCTGGTTCTTCGAAGAGCAGAAGCACTCGCTGGTGCTCATGGAGTACCTGAAGCGCTTCAGCCCGCAGCACGCGCCCACCGAACAGGAGCTGCACGAGGTGCGCTTCGACTTCGACCCGGCGCCCCCGCTCGAAACCCTCATGCTGCACTTCTGCGGCGAGATCCGCCTGAACCACTGGTACCGCCGCGCCGCCCAGTGGCACACCGAGCCGGTCATCAAGCACATCTACACCACGCTGAGCCAGGACGAAGCCCGCCACGGCGGCGCCTACCTGCGCTACATGAAGCGCGCCATGGAAAAGTTCGGCGACGAGGCCCGTGCCGCCTTCACCAAGGTCGGCGTGCTGATGGCCAGCGCGCGCCGCACGGCCCAGGCGCTGCACCCGACCAACCTGCACGTGAACAAGGCGCTGTTCCCGAACGACACCATCCAGAGCCGCATGCCCGATCCCGACTGGCTCGAGCACTGGCTGGACAAGCAGATCAAGTTCGACGCCGGCTGGGAAACCAAGGTCGGCGAGCGCATCCTGCACAACCTGAGCCTGTTGATGAACCGCAGCTTCAAGACCGTGCAGGAGCTGAACCGCTACCGCAAGGAAGTCTCGGCCACGCTGGGCCCCAAGCCCGAATACCAGGGCGCCTGAGCCGCCCCCAAGAGTTCGATGAAATCGCCCCGCATGCCGGGGCGATTTTTTTTGGGCGCTCGCTGTCACAACGCGGCGGCGTCAAACGTCTAATCGGGCATGGACGACCCGACCCTCACCTTCGACAGCCACCGCCGCCGCCTCCAGGGCATCGCCTACCGCATGCTCGGCTCCGTCGCCGAGGCCGAAGAGGTGGTGCAGGACGCCTGGCTGCGCTGGCACGAGGCCGACAAGGCCAGTTTCGACAGCGCCGAAGCCTGGCTCGTGACCGTCGTCACGCGCCTGTCGATCGACCGGCTGCGCAGCGCCAAGGTCCAGCGCGAGCACTACATCGGCCCGTGGATGCCCGAGCCCACGCTCACCGGGTCGCCCGACACGCCCGAAGAAACGCTCGAGCGCGTCGACAACATCTCCGTCGCCTTCCTGGCCGTGCTCGAGCGGCTGGCGCCCGAGGCGCGCGCCGCCTTCCTCATGCGTGAGGTGTTCGACGCCGACTACGACGAGATCGCCCAGACCCTCGGCAAGAGCGAGGCCGCCTGCCGCCAGCTGGTGCACCGCGCCAAGACCCAGGTGCAGGAGGCCCGCCCGCGTTTCCAGGTCTCGCGCGACACCCACCAGCGCCTGCTGCGCGCCTTTGCCGACGCCGCCGCGCGCGGCAGCATGCAGGACCTGAAGGCGCTGATGGCCGAAGACGTCGAACTCATCGGCGACGGCGGGGGCAAGGTGCAGACCTTCAGCAAGATCCTGCGCGGCAGCCAGCGGCTGGCGCAGCTGTACTTCTCGCTCTGGCGCCGCATGGGCGCCGGCGTGCACATGGAGCTGGTCGAGCTCAACGGCGAGCCTGGCATGCTGCGTTTTCTGGACGGCGAACTCGAATCGGCCCAGACCTTCGAGATCGAGGGCGAGCGCATCGTGCGCATCCGCGCCCAGCGCAACCCCGACAAGCTGGCGCGCATCGCCCAGCTGTTCGCGGCCAAACGGGGCGCCTGAAGAAAAAATTCGCGCGGCCTGTCACAGGGCCGGTGGCTGGCGCGTCTTCAGGGTGTAGCAAGCAGATTTCGTTTCTCTTCCTCATCAACCACCCTGGAGTACATCTCATGAGCCAAGCCCCCGCCCTCCGTCTCGCCTGGACCAAGTTCGCCCCCAAGTCCTTCCAGGCCATGATCGCCGTCAACGGCAGCTTCGAGTCGAGCACGCTCGGCAAGGTGCTGATCGACCTCGTCTTTGCCCGCGTCTCGCAGATCAACGGCTGCGCCTACTGCCTGGACATGCACGTGCGCGACCTGCGCGTGCAGGGCGAAGACTGGCAGCGCATCAACAGCCTCGCCACCTGGCGCGAAGTGAGCCTGTTCAACGAGCGAGAGCGCGCCGCGCTGGATTGGGCCGAGACGCTCACGCGCCTGGCCGACCACCACGCCGATCGCGATGCCGAGTTCGAAGCCCTGAAGGCCGTGTTCAGCGACCAGGAAATCGTCGAGCTCTCGCTCGCTGTGGCGCAGATCAACGCCTGGAACCGCCTGGGCGTGGGCCTGCGTTCGCAGGTCGTGGCCAAGGCGATGCCCTGAGCCTCAGCGCCGCTCGACCACCATCGGCGCGATGCGCAGGCTGTCGCGCAACTGCGTGACGGCCTCGCCCGCCGCGTTGCGCGACGGGAACGGGCCGGCCTGCAGGCGGTGCGTGCCGGCTTCGCTGAACACGCGCAGCTGCGGTGCCAGCGTGGGCAGGCCGCGCGCGGCCTGGTTTCTCAGGCTCTCGGCACCGTCGCGCTCGCGGAACGCGCCGAGCTGCACCCAGAAGCCGGACGCGGCGGACGCAGAAGGCGTCGAGGGTGCGGCGGGCGCCGCGAGCGGGGCCAGCGGCGCGAGGTCCGTCACCACCATCGCTTCGCGCGGGCCGGCCGGTGCCTCGGGCTCCGACGGTGCCGCGGCCATCACTGGCGTCTGTGGTGCCACGGGCATCGTCGCTGCGGGTGCCGCAGCAGCCGTCATTGCAACCGGCGCGACCCAGGCCGATGGCACAGCCACCGGCGCAGCCGCCACCCGGACGGGCGCAGGAGCAGGCGCCGCCGCATAGGCCGTGCCCGCATCGCGGCGCCAGGCGCCGGTGCGGATGTCTTCGTTGGTGATGCGCTCGATCTCCACGGGCGCCACGCCGCGCAGCAGGTCGAGCTTCAGCGCCGCCGTGTAGCTCAGGTCGATCACGCGGCCGTCCACGAAGGGGCCGCGGTCGTTCACGCGCACGATCACCTCGCGGCCGTTGGCCGGGTTGCGCACCCGCACGTAGCTCGGTAGCGGCAGCGTCTTGTGTGCGGCCGTCATGGCGTACATGTCGTAAGGCTCGCCGCTGGCGGTGGAAGCTGCATGGAACTTGCGCCCGTACCACGAGGCGATGCCCGATTCGCGGAACGGCCGGTCGTCGGTGATCGGCTGGTAGCCGCGGCCCAGCACCGTGTACGGCTTGCTGGTGCCGCCGCTGCTGCGGATCGCCTCGACGCGAGGCTCGGCGTCGGGCACGCGGTCGAGGTCCGACGGGATGTTGCTGCCGGGGCCGTCGCGGCCACTGGCGACGCCGCCGCCACTGCTGCGCGGTCCGCTGGCGCAGCCGGCCAGCACGAGCGCGGCGGCCAGGGCGCAGGCCGTCAGCGCGCGGGAGGCGAGGGCGCGGTCAGCCAAAGACCGCCTTCCACAAGGCCAGCATGGCGTCGCGTTCGGCGCTCAGGGCGGGCGGCGTGACCTGTGTGGGCTCTTCGTTCAGGCGTGCGGTGTGCTGCACGCGGCGCAGCTCGCGGTAGGCGGTGGCGGCGGCGCGGCCTACGCCTTCGGGCAGCAGCCCGGCCTGTTCGGCGCGCAGCAGCAGCGCGATGTTGCCCAGGTTGGGAATCAGCTCGGGGTGCGCGCCCGAGGCCGACAGCACCAGGAACTGCACCGCGAACTCGGCATCGACCATGCCGCCGGGGCTGTGCTTCACGTCGAAGCGGTCGGCCTTCACGGGGCGGGCGCCGCGCAGCTTGTTGCGCATGCCGATGATCTCGGCCTTCAGCGCCTCGCGGTCGCGCGGGGCCACCAGCACGGCCTCGCGCACCTGGTCGAAACGCGCGCCCAGTTCGGCGCCGTGGTCGGCGCTGCCCAGCACGAAGCGCGCGCGCGTCATGGCCTGGTGCTCCCAGGTCCATGCGGTGTTGCTGCCGCGACCGAGCTGGTACTTTTCGTAGGCCTCGAAGCTGGTGGTGAGCAGGCCCGAGTTGCCGTTGGGCCGCAGTGCGGTGTCGATCTCGAACAGGTCGCCCTCGCGCGTCTTCACCGTGAGCCAGTTGATGAGCTTGCGCACGTAGGCCGCATAGACCTCGCCGGCGCGCTCGTCGTCATCGTCGTAGACGAACACGATGTCCAGGTCGCTGCCGTAGCCCAGCTCTTTGCCGCCCAGCTTGCCGTAGCCGATGATCGCGAACTGCGGCACCTCGCGGTGCCGGTTGCGCACATGGGGCCAGCACCAGCGCGCGGTCACGCGCAGCGTGGTGTCGGCCAGCGCGCTCAGGTCGTCGGCCACCTGCTCGACGGTGATGCGGCCATCGACGTCGCGCGCCAGCGTGCGGAACACCTCGGCGTGGTGGGCGTGGCGCAGCAGGTTCAAGAGGCGCTCTTCGTCGGCCTCACCGGTGCGGGTGAGCGAGGTGTGGCGCGCTTCGAGCTCGCGTTCGAATTCGTCGGCGATGAAGCGGCCCGAGAGCATCTCGTCGCTCGCGAGCTCGTCGATCACGCCGGGGTGCTGCATGAGGTAGCGCGCCGGCCATTTCGCGGCGCCCAGCAGGCGCAGCAGGCGCTCCTGCACGGCGGGGCGTTCGACCAGCAGCGCCAGGTAGCTCTCGCGGCGCATCAGCGGCTCGATCCAGTCGGCCCAGCGCATGGCGGCATCGACGTGGCGCGGCGTCTGTCCCGCGCCCTCGCCGTCGGGCTCCTTCAGCCACTGGCCGGTGCGTTGCACCAGCTGGCGCAGGCGGCCCCGGGTTTCCTCGCGCAGGGCGAGCACGCGCGGCGTTTCGCACCAGTCGCGGATGCGCTCGGCGAACACGGGCGGCAGGTCGTCGAGCAGGTCGGCCAGGTCGGCGGGCGCGGCGGCCTTCTTGCCGTTGCACTTGCCGTTGCAGGGCTTCTCGCCGCCCAGCAGCTTGTCGAACTCCTGCGCCACGAACTCGCGGTGCGTGTCGAGCTGTTCGAGGAAGGGGCAGCAGTCGGCATAGCCCATCGACTGCGCGATCCAGCGCAGGTCGTCGTCGTTGACCGGCAGCACGTGGGTCTGCTGGTCGTCCAGGTACTGGATGCGGTGCTCCACGCGGCGCAGGAACTCGTAGGCCGCAGCCAGCGTGTCGGCCGTGTCCTGCGGCATGAGGTTGGCGCGCGCCAGCCGCTGCAGCGCGTCGAGCGTGGGGCGCGTGCGCAGCTCGGGAAACTGGCCGCCGCGCACCACCTGCAGCAGCTGCACGGTGAATTCGATTTCGCGGATGCCGCCGCGCGACAGCTTCACGTCGTTGGCGCGCTCGGGGCG
This sequence comes from Variovorax sp. GW460-12-1-14-LB1, assembly GCF_059423605.1. Classification (NCBI taxonomy): domain Bacteria; kingdom Pseudomonadati; phylum Pseudomonadota; class Betaproteobacteria; order Burkholderiales; family Comamonadaceae; genus Variovorax; species Variovorax sp. GW460-12-1-14-LB1. The sequence goes on along the minus strand of NZ_JBWKYF010000043.1, from coordinate 12,120 downwards.
TCCGGCGCTGCGGCGCGCCGACTGCTCGCGGATCTGGCGGTGCAGGATGCGCAGCGAGTCGAACACGCTGTAGTCGAGGTAGCGGCGGAACACGAAGGGCAGCACCACGTTGCGCAGCGCCTGGGCCTGGCCGCCGAGCACCACGGCGCGCGGCGCGACCACGCGGCTCTTCATCCAGGCAAAGCGCTCCCATTCGCGGCCCTGCACCTGGAAATACTCTTCGAGCGCATCGAGCGAGACCACGCTCGGCCCCGAGTTGCCGTTGGGCCGCAGCGCCAGGTCGACGCGGAACACGAAGCCGTGCTCGGTCACGTCGCCCACCAGCGCATAGATGCGCTTCACGGCCCGCGCGAAGTACTCCTGGTTCGACAGCTTGCCGCGCCCGTCGGCATCGCCGGCTGTGTCGCCGTCCACGTCGTACAGGTAGATGAGGTCGATGTCGCTGGACACGTTGAGCTCGCGCGCGCCGAGCTTACCCATGCCGATCACCCACAGCTGCGAGCGCTGGCCTTCGGGGCCGAGCGGCGCGCCGTGCTGGGCGTCGAGTTCATGGCAGGCGTCCTGGCAGGCGATGTCCAGGGCCAGTTCGGCCAGCTCGGTCACGGCGGTGGTCACCACCGCGAGCGGGGCCTGCTGGTCGCAGTCGAGTGTGACCAGACGTTCCATCGTGAGCTGGCGCACGATGCGCAACGCATCGCCCACGGCCACGCCGCGTGCGCGCAGGGCATCGTAGGCGACGGTCATCGATTCGCGCCGGGGCTCGCCGGGCGGCAGCAATTCGAGCTCGGCCGCATAGCGGCGGCGCAGCCGCTGGACGAATCGGGAACTGGAAGAAAACGCGGAAGGCGTCGGATTGGATGGCAACTGATTCACACTGGTGTGGGTTGGCGCGGAACCCGGCTCAAGGCTGGCGGTCATAATTCCCGACACAGCGCGATCCTCAATGAACGACACGGCGTCTTCCCCTTCACGTCTGCTCCAAATCACCGCTGTGACAGCGCGCTGGCTATTGGGTCTGCTCTTCGCTGCGTGGCTTCTGCTGGCACTGTCAGTCGTGGTCCTGCACGCGTGGATTGTGCCGCGAATCGGCGATTTTCGCGGTGCACTCGAGGCGCAGGCTAGCAAGGCCATCGGTGTCCCGGTGCGCATCGGCGCCATCACCGCCCGTTCCGAAGGGCTATTTCCGGCCTTCGAATTGCGCGACGTGGTGCTGCAGGACGCAGACCAGCGCGAGGCCCTTCGCCTCGTGCGGGTGGTGGCGAGCGTGTCGCCGCGCTCGCTGTGGCGCCTGAATTTCGAGCAGCTCTACATTGAGGGCCCGCAGCTCGACGTGCGCCGCGACACTCAGGGAAAACTCCATGTGGCTGGATTGCACATGGAGACCGACACGACCGGAGAAACCCGCGCCGCCGACTGGTTTTTCGCGCAGCGCGAGTTCGTCATCGAAGGCGGCACCGTGCGCTGGACCGACGAGCAGCGCCGCGCCGAACCGCTGCTGCTGACCGACGTGCGCTTCGTGTCCCGCAACGGCGCGCGCCGCCACGGCCTGCGGCTGGATGCCACGCCGCCGGCCGGCTGGGGCGAGCGCTTCACGCTGCGCGGCCAGTTCCGCCAGCCGCTGCTGTCGATCCGCAGCGGCCACTGGCAGACCTGGGACGGCCAGCTCTATGCCGACCTGCCCTACATCGACGTCACGCGCCTGGGCCAGTACGTCTCGCTCGACGCGCGCATCCGCGAAGGCAACGGCGCGCTGCGCCTGTGGGCCGACGTGGACGACGGGCGCATCGTCGGCGGCGCGGCCGACCTGGGCCTGAACCGCATCGACGCCTCGCTCGGCAAGGGGCTGCAGCCGCTGGTGCTGCGCGCCGTCACCGGCCGGCTGGCGGGGCAGATGAACGCGGACACCTTCGAGTTCTCGACCACCGCGCTGCAGTTCGACACCGTCGACGGCCTGCGCTGGCCGGGCGGCAACCTGTGGCTTCAGCACACGCCCGCCAAGGGCCGCACGCCCGAGCACGGCGCGCTGAAGGCCGACCGGCTCGACCTCGCGGCGCTGGCGCTCATCGCCGACCGCCTGCCGCTGGGCGAGGCCACGCACCGCGTGCTGGGCGCCTACGCGCCGCGCGGGCTGGTCGAGCGCATCGACATGAACTGGCAGGGCGCACCCGACGCGATCGCGCGCTACCAGGCCAAGGGCCGGGTCAGCGGCTTGCGCGTGGCCTCGCAGCCGGCGCCTGCAGCCACCGCCCCGAGCACCCCGGCGCCGGCCGGTGCCCCCGCCGCGCCGCCGCGCGTGCACCCCGGCACCCCCGGCCTCAGCGGCGCCACGCTCGACTTCGACGCCAGCCACACCGGCGGCACCGCCACGCTGGCCATGGCCAAGGGCACGCTCGAATTCCCCGGCGTGTTCGAAGACCCGGTGATCCCCATCGACCGGCTCTCGACCCAGCTGCAGTGGAAGCTCGACAACGGCGCCATGCAGGTGCAGATGTCGAAGCTGCGCTTCGCCAACGCCGACGCCGAGGGCGAGGCCGAGGCCCACTGGCGCACCAGCGACCCGGCCACCTCGAGCAGCCGCGCGCAGCACCCCGGCGTGCTCGACCTGCAGGGCAAGCTCACGCGCGCCGACGGCACCCGCGTGTTCCGCTACCTGCCGCTCGACATCCCGCAGCACACGCGCGACTACGTGCGCGAGTCGGTCGTCAAGGGCACCGCCAGCACGGTCGATTTCCGCGTGCGCGGCGACCTGCACGACATGCCCTTCATGGACCCGAAGCAGGGCGAATTCCGCATCGCGGCCAAGGTGTCGGACGTGCACTACGCCTACGTGCCGCCCTCGCTCGCGGCCGCCACCGCCGCGCCCGCGACCCCGGCGTCGCGCACCGGCCCGCCCGCCGCGCCGCCGCCCGTGTGGCCGGCGCTCACGGGCGTGTCGGGCGAGCTGGTCTTCGAGCGCGCGGGCATGCTGGTGCGCAATGCGCGCGGGCGCATCGCGGGCGCGCCCGGCGTCGAGATCACGAAGGCCGAGGCGCAGATCGCCGACATGTCGCACCATGCCGCACTGCTGCGTGTCGATGCGCAGGCCAAGGGGCCGCTGGGCGAGGTGCTGCGCGCCGGTGCGCCGCTGGCCGGCGAGGCCGGGCCCTTCCTGCAGCGCGCGCGCGCCACCGGCTCGGCCGACTACAAGCTGCGCCTGGACCTCCCGCTGGAAAACGTCGACAGCACCAAGGTGCAGGCCACCGTGACGCTGGCCGACAACGAGCTGCAGGTGGTGCCCGAGGCGCCGCCGTTCACGCAGGCGCGCGGCACGCTCAGCTTCACCGACACCGGTTTCTCGCTGGCCGGCGTGCAGGCCCGCCTGCTGGGCGGCGAGGTGCGCGTCGAAGGCAAGGGCCGCTTCAGCGGGCCGCAGCGCGAACTGGCGCTGAAGGCGCAGGGCACGGCCAGCGCCGAAGGCCTGCGCGGCGCGCGCGAGGTCGACTGGCTCGCGCGCCTGGCCAAGCACGCCACCGGCAGCACGCCCTACGCCGCCACCTTCTCGATGCGCGACGACACGCCCGAGTTCTCGCTCACCAGCAGCCTGCAGGGGCTGGCGCTGGCGCTGCCCACGCCGCTGGTCAAGACGGCCGAAGAGCTGATGCCGCTGCGCATCGAGAAGAAGGTGCTGGCGCGCGACGCCCGCCGCGCCACGCAGGACCAGCTGACGCTCGAGCTCGGCCGCGTCGGCTCGGTGCAGTACGTGCGCGAGCTGTCGGCCAACGGCCAGGCGCACGTGCTGCGCGGCGGCATCGGCGTCGGGCTGGCGCCCGGCGAGACGGCGCTGCCGCCCGACCGCGGCGTGTTCGCCAACGTCAACGTGGCCAAGCTCGACATGGGCGCCTGGCAGACGCTGGTGGGCACCGCCGCGGTGGTCGGCGGCGGCGAGCGCGCCGACGATCCCGACCTGGCCTACCTGCCCACGCGCATCGCGGTGCGCGCGCAGCAGCTGGGCATCGCGGGGCGCACCCTGCATAACGTGGTGCTCGGCGGCACGCGCGAAGGCGCGCTGTGGCGCGCCAACGTCGACGCCTCCGAGCTGAGCGGCTACGCCGAGTACAGCCACAGCCAGGCCGGCCGGCTCTATGCGCGGCTCGCGCGCCTGAAGATCGCGCCGGCCGAGGCCACGCAGGTCGAGACCCTGCTCGACGAGCAACCGGGCACCCTGCCGGCGCTGGACATCGTGGTCGACGACTTCGAGCTGCTCGGCAAGCGCCTGGGCCGCGCCGAGATCGACGCCGTCAACCGCGGCGGGCGCGAATGGCTGCTCAACAAGCTCGCCTTCAGCGTGCCCGAGGCCACCTTCACCGCCAAGGGCACCTGGGCCGCGCCGGCGGGCGGCGGCGCAAGCGCCGGCCAGCGCCGCACCACGGCCATGAACTTCAAGCTCGACATCGCCGACGCCGGCGACCTGCTCACGCGCTTCGGCATGCCCGGCGTGCTGCGCCGCGGCAAGGGGCGGCTCGAGGGCGAGGTGAACTGGCGCGGCTCGCCGTTCTCGCTCGACTACCCGAGCCTGGGCGGCCAGTTGCAGGTCGACGTGGAGCAGGGCCAGTTCCTCAAGGCCGACCCGGGCCTGGCCAAGCTGCTGGGCGTGCTGAGCCTGCAGGCGCTGCCGCGCCGGCTCACGCTCGATTTCCGCGACGTGTTCAGCCAGGGCTTCGCCTTCGACTTCATCCGCGGCGACGCGAAGATCAACAAGGGCATCGCCAGCACCAACAACCTGCAGATGAAGGGCGTGAACGCCGCCGCGCTCATGGACGGCTCGGCCGACATCGTGCGCGAGACGCAGAACCTGCGCGTGGTGGTGGTGCCCGAGATCAACGCCGGCACGGCCGCGCTGGTGGCCACGGCCATCAACCCGGCCATCGGCCTGGGCACCTTCCTCGCGCAGTGGGTGCTGAGCAAGCCGCTCGCCGCGGCCGCCACGCAGGAGTTCCACGTCGAAGGCACCTGGGCCGACCCCAAGATCGCCAAGGTGCCGCGCTCGCTGCAGCTGCTGCCCGGCCTGCCGGGTGGTGGATCGACATCGACGGGCGCCAGCGAAGGCAAGAAAACGGAGACCACGCAATGAAAGTCGCAGCCATCCAGATGGTGTCCGCCATCGCCCGCGAAGCCAACCTCGTGCGCGCCCATGCGCTGCTCGGGCAGGCGGCGCGCGACGGCGCCGAGCTCGCGGTGCTGCCCGAGTATTTCTGCATGATGGGCGCGCGCGACACCGACAAGCTCGGCCTGCGCGAAACCGCCGGCGCCGGCACGGTGCAGGGCTTCCTGGCCGACGCGGCGCGCGAGTTCGGCCTGTGGATCGTGGGCGGCACGCTGCCCATCGAGAGCGACGACGCCGACCACGTCTTCAACAGCTCGCTGGCCTTCTCGCCCGAAGGCAAGTGCGTGGCGCGCTACGACAAGATCCACCTGTTCTTCTTCGACAACGGCACCGAGCGCTACGACGAGCGCCGCGTCATCGCGCCGGGCGCGCAGCCCGTGGTGTTCGAGCTGCCCTCGCGCGACGGCCATGCCTGGCGCGTGGGCATGAGCGTGTGCTACGACCTGCGCTTTCCCGAGCTGTACCGCGCATTGGCGGGGCAGGGCGCCGACCTGCTGCTGGTGCCCAGCGCCTTCACGCGCACCACCGGCGCCGCCCACTGGGAGGTGCTGCTGCGCGCGCGCGCCATCGAGAACCTGGCCTGGGTGGTCGCGCCCGCGCAGGGCGGCACGCACGAGAACGGCCGCCAGACCTGGGGCCAGTCGCTGGTCATCGACCCCTGGGGCACGGTGGTCGCGCAGCAGGCTGCCGAAGAGGGCGTGGTGCTGTTCGACCTCGACGCCCGGCAGGTCGAGCGCACGCGCGCCCAGCTGCCCGCGCTGTCGCACCGCGTGCTCGCCTGACGATGGCCGACGAGGCGCTCGACGTTCCTGCACCGCCGCCGCCGCAACAGCAGCCGCAGCGCCGGGGATGGGGCATCGCCTTCGCGCGCCTGCGCTCGCTGTGGAAGCGCTGGTTTCTGTGGCTGCTGCTGGCGGTGCTGGTGTCGGCGCTGCTGGTCACCGTCGTGTGGCTGGCCGGTCGGCACGAGGTCGAGCAGGTGCAGGCCGCGCTCGAGCGCGACACCGCCGACGCCGTCGTCGACCTGCGCAGCGGCCTGCAGCGCAACGCCCAGAGCCTGCGCGCCACGCTCGCGCCGGGCATGGAGCGCACGCACTGGGCCGACCGCGCGGCGGCGCAGCTGCGCGAGCACCGCGAATGGCTGCGGCTCGAATGGCGCGATGCGCAGCTGCAACCCATCGAAGCTGTGAACACGCCCTACCGCACGCGCATCCTCGAAGAAAGCAACCGCGGTCCCGCGCAGGCCGACGTGGCGCAGGCCTGCGCCACTGCGCGCAAGGCCGGCGCGCCCGCCTACTCGCCCAGCCACTACGTGCCCGTGGCCGGCGGCGGCGGCGTCGAGGTGATGGAGCTGTGCCTGCCGATGGACGCCGGCGACTACCTGGTGGCCAGCTATTCGCTGCGCGACACGCTGGTCGAGCTGGTCGGCCCCACGCTCACGCGCGGGCAGGAGGTCGCCTTCACCGAGGCCGACGGCACGCGGCTGGTGGCGCTGGGCACCTCGCGGCGCATCGGCACGCGCGTGTTCACCTCGCAGCAGCGCATCGACCTGCCGGGCGCCTCGCTCATGCTGCGCGTGGACGGCTGGCGCGCCGCGCCCGACCTGTTCCCGAACATGCTCACGGCGCTGGTCACGGCGATCTCGATCGCGCTCGTGTCGGTGCTCGTCCTGCTGGCGCGCGACACCCGCCGCCGCCTGCGCGCCGAGCGCGACCTGGCCGACGCGCTGGCCTTTCGCAAGGCGATGGAAGACTCGGTCATCACCGGCCTGCGCGCGCGCGACCTGCAGGGGCGCATCACCTACGTCAACCCGGCCTTCTGCGAGATGGTCGGCTTCACGCCCGAAGAGCTCATGGCCGACAGCGTCGAGGCGCCCTACTGGCCGACCGAGCTGGCGCACGAGTACCACCTGCGCCAGACGCGCCGCTTCGCGGGCGGCCTGCCGCCGCGCGAGGGCTTCGAGTCGGTCTTCATGCGCAAGGACGGCACGCGCTTTCCGGTGCTCATCTTCGAGGCGCCGCTGATCAACGCGCACAAGGTGCAGACCGGCTGGATGAGCGCCTTCATCGACGTGAGCGAGCAGCGCCGCGTCGAGGAACTCTCGCGCGCCAGCCAGGAGCGCCTGCAGGCCAGCGCGCGCCTGGCCACCGTGGGCGAGATGGCCTCGCTGCTGAGCCACGAGCTCACCCAGCCGCTGGCCGCCATCGCCAGCTACGCCACCGGCTCGCTCAACCTGATCGGGCCCGAGGCGCGCGGCGAGCAGGCCGAGGTGGCCATGGCCGTGAAGCGCATCGCCGAGCAGGCCGACCGCGCGGGCCAGGTGATCCGCAGCGTGCACGACTTCGTGCGCCGGCGCGACCGCATGCGCGAGGCCGTGGCGCCGCAGGCGCTGATCGACGCCGTGCTGCCGCTGGTGCGGCTGCAGGCGCGCAAGCTCGACGTGACGATCGAGATCGTGTGCGAAGAGCGCCTGCCCGCCGTGGTGTGCGACCGCACGCTGGTCGAGCAGGTGCTGCTGAACCTGGCGCGCAACGCCATGCAGGCCATGGACGGCGCCGACCACGCGCCCGGCAGCCGCGTGCTGCGCCTGCGCGTGGCGCGCGCCCTGCCGGTGGGCGCCACCGTGCCGGCCGACGGCCGGCGCTGGCTCGAGTTCTCCGTGGTCGACCTGGGCTGCGGCATCAGCGAGGAGGTGGCGGCGCGCCTGTTCACACCCTTCTTCACCACGCGCCCCGACGGCATGGGTCTGGGCCTGAGCCTGTGCCGCACCGTGGTGGAGCAACATGGCGGCGCGCTGATGTTCGAGCCCAACCGTCCCCGGGGCACCGTCTTCAGGTTTACGCTCCCGGCTGCGGGATAGCCGCCTTTTTCTTCTTCTTCGTTTTCTCTGTTCCGCTGGACCTCATGGCATGCAACCGCTGATCGATGGCTTGATCTTTATCGTGGACGACGACGCCAGCGTGCGCGAGGCGCTGGCCTGGCTGCTGCGTTCGCGCCGCCTGGCCAGCGAGCACTTCGGCAGCGCCGAGGCCTTCGAGCAGTACCTGGACGAGGCGCCGCTGCCCGACCAGCCGCGCTGCCTGCTGCTGGACGTGCGCATGCCTGGCATGAGCGGGCTGGTGCTGTTCGACCGGCTGGCCGAGCGCGGCCTGCTGGCCGAGATGCCCGTGATCTTCCTGACCGGCCATGCCGACGTGCCCACCGCCGTCGAGGCGGTCAAGCGCGGGGCCTTCGACTTCTGCGAGAAGCCGTTCTCGGACAACGCGCTGGTCGACCGCATCGAGCAGGCGCTGGGCATGTCGCAGCGCGCGCTCGAGGTGCAGCGCGTGCGCCGCGGCCTGGCCGACCGCATCGCCGAGCTGACCGACCGCGAGCGCGACGTGATGCGCCTCGTGGTCGAGGGCCTGCCGAACAAGCTCATCGCCGACCAGCTCGCGATCAGCGTGCGCACGGTGGAGGTCCACCGGGCGCGCGTGTTCGAGAAGATGGAAGTGAAGTCGGCGGTGGAGCTGGCCAACCGCCTGCGCGACCTCTAGCCCGCACCGCAGGTCGGGCCTCAGCTGTGCACGTGCTGCGCCGCGCCGTCGCGCGTGGCCATCTCCAGCATGCTGCGGCCGTCGACGATGCCGACGACGTTGCCGTCCTCGCCCAGCCCGGCGATGGCGCCCTCGAACACGCAGAACAGCACGCAGCCGCCGTCGGAGCGCGGCTGGTGGATGTCGCCGGCGGGCTCGTGCATGTAGTCGCCCGGGCGGCCGATGTCGTTGCGCTCGTAGTAGATGTCGCCCTCGAGCACGATCACCTCGATGGCGCCCAGGTGGTGGTGAACCGGCGCCTCGGTGCCGGGATCGACCTTCAGCAGGCAGGTGAAGCCGCCGCTGCGCCGGTTGATGCTCAGCAGCTTGTAGGCCACGCCGGGCATGACCCATGGCTTCCACGGATAGTTGTCGAGCTTCTGGAAATGCGGGTACGGCAGCGTGATGCGCGCGTGGGCGGCGCTGGCGGGCGGCGTGGCTTTCAGGGCGGTCAGGGTCATGGTGTCTCCGTGGGTGATGCGGCCGGGATCGGCCTGCGAAGCCAGTCTAGGAGCGGCTTCCCACGCCATGGCATGTTGGCCCGAACGAAGCACGGGATGTCGAAAGCGGCGCGCTTTTGCGCAAGTTGTTGCGCGGTTCAGCGCATGCGGCGGTAGGCGCTTGGCGCCGCGCCGAGGAAGGCGCGGAAGCGCGTCGAGAAGTACGCGGCGCTGCCGAAGCCCATGCGCGCGGCCACGGCCTCGACGGGCAGGTCGCTGGTGCGCAGCAGTTCGGCGGCGCCTTCCAGGCGGCGGCGCAGCAGGTACTGGTAGGGCGCCATGCCGCTGGCCGCCTTGAAGCTGCGGATGAAGTGGTCCTGCGACAGGTGCACCAGCCCCGCCAGGTCGGCCAGGCCCAGCGGCGTGGCCAGGTGCGCGTCGATGTGCTCGGTCACGCGGCGCAGCTGCCGCGGCGTCAGGACCGGCTGCCGGCGCGCGCCCTCCGCGCGCGGCGGCGCACCGCGCCCCGGTGCGCAGTGGCGCCGCACGAGGTGGTGGGCCAGCAGGTGCTGGCTCTGCGAGAGCAGCAGCGAATCGGGGCTTGCGGGCACGCTGCCGTACAGCTCCACCTCGCTCACCAGCATCTGGAAGAAGCCCTGCAGCCACGGGTCGCGGATCGCGAAGAAGGGGTCGATCTCCACCGCCGGCCCGAGGCCTTCCTCGGCGGCGACGCGCGCGATCAGCGCCTGCCCGATGTACAGGTGCACCACGCCGCAGCGCCCGCCGATTTCCCATTCGGTGCCGTCGCAGGGAATGAAGCTCACGCTGCCCAACCGCGAGCGCGAGGCGACGAGCTTGCCGCGCTCGTACTTGCGCACCGCCGTGCTGCCGTTCTCGTGCAGCACCAGCACGTGATGCGCCGCGCCGTGAAAGGGCAGCCAGCACGCGTCCTGCTGCCAGCGGGCGGCGAACAGCTGGTCGCCGCCGGTCACGAGGTACTGCGGTTGCGCGCCAGTGCCCGCGGCGATGATGTCCGGGGCAAAGCGGGATGCGACGCTCGATGGGGCCGGCGCGATGGCGTTCATCGGAGTTTCCTCTCGTGTCCGCCCGGCGCGCGGTGCGCGCGCCGCGTGCAGGCCGCGCGATGTTAGGGCCGGCGGTGCCGAGCCCTCATGCGGGATTTCCTGACGGTGCCGCGCGGGGTGCGCGCAGCACCTGCGCTCAGATCTTCTCGGCGACGAAGATTTCGACGCGGCGGTTCTGCGCGCGGCCGGCGGCCGTGCCGTTGTCCGCCAGCGGCTCGCGCGAGCCGCGGCCGTCGGTGGTGATCACCGTGGTCGACACGCCGCGGCCCACCAGGTGGTTGCGCACGCTGTCGGCGCGGCTCACCGAGAGGCGTTCGTTGCCTTCCTCGCTGCCCGTGCTGTCGGTGTGGCCGACCACGCGCAGGCTGGCGGTGGTGGCGCTCTTCAGGCCTTCGGCGACCTTGTCCAGCACCTGCGCCAGGTTGCGCTTGACGTTGGCACGGCCGGTGTCGAACGAGAGTTCATTCGGAATCACGACGTGAAGCTGGTTGTCGGCGGTCTGCGAGATCACCACGCCGGTGCCCTTGGTGGAGCTTTCGAGCTCGGCCTTCAGCGCGTCCAGTCGGGCGGTCCAGCTGTTGGCCGGTGCGGCCTGCTGTGCGGCCGGTGCTTCGGCCGGCGGGGTCGACGATGCGCACCCCGCGATGAACAACACAGCGGCCAGGGCCGCGCTAGACACAACAAACTTCCTCATGAATTTTCCCTCTGCTTGGACCAATGAAAACTGAAGCGGGAACCGGCCGTTCGATGCGGCGGCCGGTTTCCCGGTGGGGCTGCGATCAGCCGCGCGGTGCGCGCTCGCCCACGTAGATCTCGACGCGGCGGTTCTGTGCCCGGCCGGCGTCGCTGTTGTTGTCGGCCACCGGCTCATGCGAGCCACGGCCTTCGATGCGGAACGCCGCGGCGCTCACGCCGCGTGCCACCAGGTAGTCGCGCGTGCTGGCGGCGCGGTCCACCGACAGCGGGTTGTTGATGGCGTCGGAGCCGGTGCTGTCGGTGTGGCCGATGATGCGCACCTCGGCGTTCGGGTTGTTGCGCAGGCCGTTGGCGAACTGGTCGAGCACGGGCGCGAAGTTCGACTTGATGTTGGAGCGGCCCACGTCGAACGACACGTCGCTCGGAATGGCGAGCTTGAGCTCGTTGTTGGCCGTCTGCGTCACGGCCACGCCGGTGCCCTGCGTGGCGGCTTCCATCTGGCGCTTCTGGTTTTCCATGCGCTGCGACCACAGGTAGCCGCCGAGTGCGCCGGCTGCCGCGCCGACCACCGCGCCCGTGCCGATGGCACCGCGGTTGCCGCCGGTGGCCGAGCCGATGGCGGCGCCGCCGAGTGCGCCGATGCCGGCACCGATGCCGGTGTTGCGCTGGGTGTCGGTCATTCCGCCGGCACAGCCGGACAGGACGAGGGCAGCTGCGGTGGTTGCAAGAACGAACTTTTTCATGGCGATCCCTTTCAAGGTTGAATCAAGCGGGCCACAGCTTAGCCCCCGGCGGGTATGCGATGGTACGTGCTCAAAGCCCTACGGAAAATAAGAAAACTTTCGCCATCGCCCGTGAATGCTGCGATGATTGCTACTAAAGTTGTAGCAATGGGGTGCTTGTCCGACAGTGGGCCGCGCCGTGTGGCTACACGAGCAATTCACACTTTGGGCGGCGAATCCTTGTCCTCACGCTCGGCGTCGGGGTCGTCATGCAATTCACCCTTGTTACGCCCGGAAAACATGGTCCACCAGATGATCAAGATCAGGACGAGTCCCGCGGCGAGGGCTTCAAGCAGAATCAAACCCATGAGAAATGGACTCCAGTGGCTGGTCGGGCTTGCGATCGTAGCAACGCTTGCCGGCTGTTCCCTCGGCCCCCGCGCCCCCGACACCCCCACC